>DATDOS010000001.1:0-4499 GCA_035293125.1 Gaiellaceae bacterium
GGGCACGACGATTCCCGGCACCTCGTTGTGGAGGCGCAGCGCGAGTGAGTAGCTGCGAACGTAGAAGATCCCGATGAGGAGGGGGATCGGGCACGCGCCGCCGAGCCGCTCGAGGAATCCGTCGAGGTAGGAGAGGTCGAAGAGCACCTGCGTCATCGCGAACCGCGCGCCGGCTTCGAGCTTCGCGCGGAAGCGCTCGACCTCGAAGTCGAGATCGTCAGCGGCCGGGTTGACCGCGACACCCAGGAAGAACGACGTCGGCGCGTCGATCTCGCGGCCGTTGAAGTCTTCGCCCGCGTTCATCCGCGTGATCATCTGCGAGAGCCCGATCGAGTCGACCTCGTAGACGCCGCTCGCGCCCGGGTAGTCCCCCGCCTCGGGCGGGTCGCCGGTCACGGCGAGGACGTTCCGGATTCCCTCCGCGTGCGCGCCGAGGAGCAACGACTCGAGACCTGCGATCGACGAGTCACGAGGCGTCAGATGCGGGATCGTCTCGAGCCCGACGATGCGCTCGATCGTCGCCGACGCGATGAGCCCGCTCATGCGTGCACGAGCCCTGGGGCTGTCGTTGACGTCCACGACGTCGACGTGTCCTGACTCCTTCAGCGTCTGCGCAAGGTCGAGCATGGCCTGCGCATTCCCGCCACGCGGAGGGTCGATCTCGACGGAGACCACGAATTCACCCGTGCGAAGCTTTCGCTGGAGCAGCGTCTCGCGCTCCGGCTCGGACGGCGCCACGACCAATTCGCGCTGACGCATGACCAGCGGGGCGCTGGGCTGTCGCTCCTCGTCGACCGCTCGCCGGATCGCGGCCACTTCGGTCGGTGTCGTGCCGCAGCAGCCGCCGATGATGCGGGCGCCGAGCCCGAGCGCGTGTGCAGCGAACTCGCCGAAGTACTCAGGAGTCGCGTGCGGAAAGATGATCCGCTGGCCTGCGAGGCTCGCAAGACCGACGTTCGGCAGGACTGCGAGCGGCTTTCCGCCGTCGCCCATCCGCTCGATCGCGCGGAGCGCGGCCTGCAAGCCGAGGCCGTGATTCGCTCCGATCGCGGCCACGTCCTGATCCGCCAGCGCGGTGGCCGCCTGCTCTGCCCTCACGCCGCCGAGCGTCTGCGCGTCCTCGTCGAAGGTCATCAGCGCCACGATCGGAAGGAACGACACGGCGCGGACGGCGCCGATCGCCGTCAAGAGCTCGTCGAGATCGTAGAACGTCTCGATCATGAGCAGGTCGACGCCGCGGCCCTCGAGCAGCTCGGCCTGCTCGGCGAAGATCGGGCGTCGCTCCACCATCGGCCCTCCGATCTCTCCGACGGGGCCGATCGAGCCTGCGATGAGGACATCTCGTCCGGAAACCTCGCGGGCGTCGCGCGCGATCTTCACCGCCGCCTCGTTGATGGCCTCGACGTCGTCGTCGAGGTAGTGCTCGGCGAGCTTTCGCCGATTGGCTCCGAACGTGTTCGTCTCGATCAGGTCTGCGCCGGCGCGAATGAAGTCCAGGTGGAGCGACAGGACGCTCTCGGGGGCTCGCACGTTCGCTTCCTCGGGGCAGCGGAGGCGCGAGACGGCACTCGCAATGAGCGTGCCCATCCCGCCGTCACCGACGATCGGCGGCCCATTCGAGAGCCGCTCGAGGAACCGCTCGGACATCCGCGCCAGTGTAAGAGCTCCTAACGCAATGAGCGGACGTGTCGGGCGATCATTACGTTTGAAGCTCCTCGTGAGGCGGTGAAGCGAGCTCGTCAACGCCGTCCGGGGGATCGGTCAACCGCCTCCGGGTGACGCTCGGCATGGGGGAATGTCGCAAGCTACGGATCACTCACGACGGGCGACGATGCGGCGGCCGCCCGTGTGAGGTGACTGAGGAGTGAAGAGCGGTTCCTCCAGCTGAGGGGCCTGCCGGGGACGGAGGGCGGGGGCTTGGCGGCAACCCCGCTCCGTTCCCTTTCTCGAGCTCAAGGCACGAGGACGAGGTGCCGATAGCGAGAGCGACTCCCGGCTGGGACTGACGGCAATCAGCCAGGCCTGGAGCTTCGAGAAGGGGCGGCGGACGACGCCGCCCTTCTCATTCGCGGGCCTCACTCCTCGTGGACTGTTCGCCCTTCCATCCCACCCGCGACGAGCACGACCTGACCCGACACATGGCCCGAGAGCGCGTCGGAGGCGAGAACGACGACCTGGGCTGCGACATCCTCCGGCTGCGCGACCTTGCGGAGCGCCATCGTGCGCGAGACGGCTCGGACGCGCGCGGGGTCGACCAGGCTGCGCGTCATGGGCGACTCCGTCCACCCCGGAGCGACGGCGTTGACCCGTGCCAGCGGCGCGATCCGCGTGATCTCGTTCTTCAGCGAGAGAAGGAGCCCGCTCAGGATCGCGGACTTCGCCGCGGCGTAGTCCGCATGTCCCGCCTCGCCGAAGATGCCGGCCGTCGAGCCGACGAGGACGAGTGACCCGTGACCGTTTCGTCCGACCTCGCGGAGGAACGCGCGTGCAGTGAGGAAGGTCGCGGTCAGATTCGCGCGCAGCGTGTCCTCCCAGCGTTCGAGCGGGAGCTCCCAGACGGGCACGTCCTCGCTCGGCCACACCCCAGCGACGGCGGCGCAGACGTCGACCGCGCCGAGTGCCTCTCGCGCCTCCAGGAAGAGCCGCTCGACGTCGGTCTCCACGGTGAGGTCGGCCTGTGCGATCGGCGCGCCGCCCAGCGCGTCTGCGAGCGCTCGAGCTCGTTCCTCGCCCGAGTGGTAGTGGACGAGCACCCGCGCTCCCTCAGCCGCGAACGCACGCGCGCACGCCGAGCCGATCCCACCGGATGCGCCGGTGACGAGCACTCCCTTGCCCTGTAGCCCCGTTTCGATGCGGCGTAGGCTACTCGCGTGCGCGTCCACGTCATGAGCGACATGGAGGGCGTCGCCGGGATCGTCAAGTGGGAGCAGGTGTCGGGCGGCGAGCCGCTCTACGAGGAGGGCCGAAGGCTCTACACCGGAGAGATCAACGCTGCGGTGCGCGGCGCGAAGGCCGCGGGCGCGACCGAGATCGTCGTCATGGACTGCCACGGTGCAGGCAAGGGCTGGACGTTCAACTCACTCATCCACGAAGACCTCGATCCGGCGTGCGAGTACGTCATCCAGCACGAGTGGACGGAGTACACGGAGTTCCTCCAGCAGGGTTGCGACGCGGCACTCTTCGTCGGCATGCATGCGCGCGCGGGCACGGCGCTCGGCGTCATGAGCCACACGATCTCGGACAGCGACTTCCGGAACCTCTCCTTCAACGGCACCCTCGTCGGGGAGACGGGCATCAACGCAGCGCTCTGTGGCACGTGGGGCTGCCCGGTGCTGATGGTCACAGGTGACGACGCGACGTGTGCGGAGGCGCGGGAGCTTCTCGGGGAGGGCCTCACCACCGTCGCCGTGAAGCGCGGGTTCAGCGCGCACTCCGCGCGGATGGTCACGCCCGCTAGGGCGCGCGAGCTGATCCAGGAGGGCTCCAAGCGCGCGCTCTCCGACCTGACGGCGGTCGCTCCATGGGATCCCGGGCGCCCGTGCGAGATCCGGGCCGAGTACCTGAACACGACCGGTCCCGACAAGTTACGCTTCCGCGCCGGCGTCGAGCGAGTCGACGACCGCACGATCGTCTCCAGGGCCGACACGTGGTGGCAGGCCTGGCAGCAGTTCTACTTCTAGCCGGCGGACGCGACTGGGGTCACACCCCACGGGTCTGACCCAGATGATCTGAACGTCCGCACGAGACAGTTCGAGCGCAGCAGGCACTCGGCCGAGATCGTCTCGAGCCTGCTCGCAAGCGCCGACGGCATGGCGGTGTAGGTCCGACCGGCGACGTCCTCGAGCACGTCGTTCCCGGTCGGGTAGCGCACGATCACCGTCACTGGCTCCTCGCGCTCGAGGTCGAGGAGCCCTTCCCGAGCCAGCGCGTCCAGGCCCGCTCCCGCTGCGATCGCTCGGGGGAAAAAGGCGCTGCCGTCGAGCTGACCGAGAATCTCGCCCCGGGATTCGACGATCTCGTCAGGTGGCGCCATGGTGAGGTCCACGACGACTCCGCCGGGGACGAGCGCTCGTAGGAGCCGGCGCAGGACGTCCACGACGCCCTCGGGCTCCATTCATCAGAGCGACCAGGAGAAGAAGACGAGGTCGACGCTCTGCGGCTCGACCTCGATCTCTTCTGCTCGCGCGACCGCGAAGCGAACCTTGTCGAGCAGCTCCAAGGGGCACTCGATCCGCGCGCTCGCGACGGACACGGGATCAGGGTCGAAGGCCAGCACGGACGCAGCGATCGGCGCGATTCCGAACGTGAGCCGCCCCTCGCCGCTCCCGACCTCGAGCACGCGCTTGTCTCGAAAGTCGGCTGCGCGCAGGATCGCCGCGAGGTGCGCGCCCTCGGCATCCACGACCCGGGTCACGGCGCCGAGCTTGCCGCGTCAGGGCCTCGCTGTCCAGCGGCGATTGACATGTCAGCCAAAACGCGGTGTGATGCAGGGTCACAAG
>DATDOS010000002.1:0-24898 GCA_035293125.1 Gaiellaceae bacterium
AGCCGAGATTGCGAGAGCGCGCCTCGAAGGACTCGCCAACGTGGAGTTGCTCGTGGGCGACTGGCGCGCCGAGCTGCCACCGAGGGCGCCGTTCGAGCTCCTCTTCCTCGACAGCGGCGGCTTCAAGCAGGCTCCGTTCGAGATCGGGCCATGTGCAGTCGAGCTTCTCGGCCCGGGGGCCATGCTCGTCATCGACGACCTGACCCCCGGTTTCGCCGCTCATGATCCCGCGCGCGAGTTCCTGTTCGGGCATCCCGGGCTCGTCGCGGCCGAGGTCCTGACGACCCCGAGCACCGCCGCGATCGTCGCAACGCGCCGTGCCCCGTAACACGACGCAGCTATCCCTTCAGTAGCTTCGCCAGCAGGCGATCCCGAGCGCGCGTCGGCAGCCGCTCGATCCAGGCCCGAATGTGCGCGTCTCGGCCGACGAGGTAGCGCGCCCTCGGACGGCGCGCGGTAAGCGCATGCTCGACCGACTTGGCGACTTCGTCCGGATCGGCGCCGGGGCCGCGCGCCAAGGCCAGCTTCCGGAACTTCGCGATCGCGGACGAATACAGCTCCTCGCTCTCGCCTGGGAGCGCCGCGCGAAGCTCGTCGGCCCGGGCGGCGCCCTTCGTCCAGATCGAGGTATTGATGCTCGCCGGCTCGATGATCGAGACGGAGATGCCCCACGGCCGAAGCTCGACGCGGAGCGAGTCTGCGACAGCTTCGAGGGCGTGCTTCGAGGCCGCGTACGGACCGAGGAACGGGAGCGCGCTCCGTCCTCCGATCGAGCCCATGAGCACGACCCTGCCTCGACTGCGGCGCAGCGCGGGCAGGAACGCCTGTGTGACGGCCACCTGCCCGACCACGTTCACCTCCAGCTGCCGGCGGAGCTCGTCGAGCGGGACGAGCTCCAGCGGTGCGGCGATCGCGATGCCGGCGTTGTCGACGAGCCCGTCGAGGCGGCCCCCGACGACCTCGGCTGCTCCTGCGATCTGCTCAGCGTTCGTGACGTCGAGCTCGAGTGGCTCGATCCCGCGTCCACGGAGAGCCTCGCCGTCCTCACGAGCCCGCACGCCGCCGTAGACCCGCCAGCCGGCGGCGGCGAGACGAAGGGCGCACGCCAAGCCAATTCCCGACGAGGCCCCCGTGACGACAACGGTCCGCCTCGCGCCGCCAATCATCTCTATCGAACTGGGCGGCACCACGGTAGCTCAGTCGGCGAGGCCCTTCGCGCGGAGCTCCTCGAGCGCGCTCTCGGATTTCTCCAGCCCGGCGAGACCCATGCCCTCGAGGATCCGCGGCGTCTTCGTGAACTGGATCTCGCGGTAGTCGACGACCTGCCAGTGATTGCCCCAGGGGTCGAGGAAGTCGTGCCCGCCGGTCATCCGCGCGCCCGCCTCGCGGGCCCGCCGCACTGTCTCCTCCAGGTCATCGACGACGAGACCGATGTGACGGCCTCGATCGGGAGGCTGCGTGCGCGGCGCCTCGAGCGCGATGAACTGGTCGCCGAGGTCGACGAACGCCATGCCTCGTCCGCGCCCACGAAGTCGCAAGTCGTCGAAGATCCGTTCGAGGAACGCGAGCGCCTCGTCGATGTCGCCGACCTCGACCGCGACGTGGTTGATCCCGACGAGCCTGGCCACCGGGCCAGCGTAGCGACCGTGCTACGAGCTCGGCTCTGCCCAGACGCCGACGAGCTCGATGATCGTCGCCGCAGCCGCGGCCATGTCCTGGACGCTCGCCCACTCGCGCACCGAGTGGTACTCCTGCCCGCCGGTGAAGAGGTTCGGAGTCGGCAGACCCTGTGACGAGAGGACTGCACCGTCCGTCCCCCCGCGAGTGATCGCGAGCTTGGGCTCGACTCCAACTCGGCGAATCGCCTCGAGCGCCGCCTCGACGACGCGCGGGTTGTCCTCGATGTAGGGGCGCATGTTGCGATAGGAGCTGCGCACCTCGATATCGACATGTGCTCGCGGCTCCCGCGCTGCGACGATCTCCGCGAGGCCACGAAGGAGCTCCATGTGCTGCGCGAGGAGCTCGTCGTCGTGGTCCCGAGCGATGAAGTCGACGACGGCCTCGTCGGCGTTGCCGCTGATGCGGTGCGGATGGACGTACCCCTCGCGCTCCTCGGTCGTCTCCGGCGAGAGCCGGTCGGGCGGGAGCGACATCACGAGCTCGGACGCGAGCTTGACCGCATTGACGAGCTTCCCCTTCGCCGACCCCGGATGCACGGAGAGACCGCGAATCGTGACCCGCATCGACTTCGCCGAGAAGGTCTCGATCTCGAGCTCGCCGAGCCCCGAGCCGTCGAGCGTGTAGGCGACGTCGGCGCCGAAGGCGTCGAGATCGAAGTCCTCGGCACCCCGGCCCACCTCCTCGTCGACCGTGAAGGCGACGCGAATCGGTGCCCGGCTTCGCTCCGGGTGCCGGACGAGGTACGAAATGGCCGCCATGATCTCGGCGATCCCGGCCTTGTCGTCGGCGCCGAGGAGTGTCGTGCCGTCGCTCGTCACGATGTCGTGGCCGACGCGCTCGGCGAGCGCGGGCAAGTGGCCGGGGTCGAGCACCTGCCTCGAGTCGCCAGGGAGCTCGATCGCCTCACCCGCCCAGCCGCCGTGAACGATCGGAGCGACTCCGGCGCCCGTGACGTCCGGGGTCGTGTCGACGTGCGCGATGAGCCCGACGACGGGCGCCTCCGCCGTTCCGGGGAGGGTTGCGAAGACCGAGAAGCCCGGAGTCAGCTCAGCGTCCTCGAGCCCGAGCTCGCGAAGCTCGCCGACGAGGAGGCGGGAGAGATCGAGCTGCTTCTCCGTGCTCGGCCGACGCGCGACCCGATACGCGCCCTGCGTGTCGACCCGGACGTACCGGAGGAACCGCTCGAGGACGTCACCCGCCAGCGCCTCGGCGAGCGGGCTCGCAAACGACGCTTTAGCCGCCAAGCTCTCCCAGCCGGCGGTAGGTCTCGCACACGGTCTCGACGCCGAGCGTCAGATACTCGGCCGGGAAGCGCTCGTTCGGCGAGTGGACATTCGACTCCTCGAGCGCGAAGCCAGCCGCGACCACCGGGATCTGCTTCGCGCACAGGGCGGAGACGATGGGAATCGAACCGCCTACCCTCGCCAGCAGGGGCCGTGTACCCACGACCTTTTCGAACGCGTCACTCCCCAGCGCGATCGCCGCAGACGTGACGTCGACGGAGGCGGGCTCGGCACTCGACCTCAGCGTTATCTCCACGTCCGCGCCGGCCGGAGCTGCTTCGCGCACGAGGCGCTCGAACGCCTCGCTCACCTTGGCGACAGTCTGGCCGGGGACGATGCGGATCGAGACGTTGGCCCACGCTTCGACCGGCAGCACCGTCTTGATCAGGTCGGGAGAACCCCCCGCGAGCCCGTGAACGTCGAGGGAAGGCTCGGCTCCGGTCCGGAGATAGAACTCGGCGGCGGCAGCCGGATCCATCTCGCGAGCGCCGGCCGACGCGATCTTCTCGGCCCCTGGGGGGAACTTCGTCCAGTCTTCGAGCTCCGCGGCGGTCGGCGGCACGATGCCGACGCGCAGCGACTCCGGCAAGCGGCCGGCTCGAGCGATCGCGGGCGACAGTGCCTGGATAAGGGCGTGCGTCGCGCTGAGAGCGACACCCCCGTACATGCCCGAGTGGAGGTCTCGCTCACCCGTGCGCACGCGGACATGGAAGTAGCAGAGCCCGCGGAGAGCCGTATAGAAGATCGGGACCCCCCGCTCGATCATGCCTCCGTCGAACACGAACGCGGCATCGGCGCCCCGCTCGTCGGCCACCACCCACTCGACGACGGACTGGCCGCCGACCTCCTCCTCCGAGTCGAGCGCGAAGCGGAGGTTGACCGGGAGCTCGCCCACGGACGCGAGCTGGCGCGCCGCCTCGACGAGCATGAAGAGATGCGCCTTGTCGTCCGCGACACCGCGGGCATAGAGCCAGCCGTCGCGCTCCGAGAGGTCGAACGGCGGCGAGTCCCAGAGGTCGAGCGGATCCGGTGGCTGCACGTCGAAGTGCGCGTAGCAGAGGACCGTGGGCGCCGACTCCGGGCGCTCGGACGCCGGAACCTCACCAACCACGAGCGGCCGGCCGCCGTTCCAGGGAGCGACATCGGCAGAGCCGCCCGCGTCGCGAATGCGATCGGCGACCCATGCGGCTGCCGCTTCGACATCTCCGGCGTGCGCCGGATCGGCACTGACGGATGGGATGGCGATCAGCTCGGCGAGCTGCTCGCGGAGCTCCTCGTGCGTGGGCATCAGCGGTTTGTGTGTGAAGTCAGGTGTCGAGGACTGATTAGGCGATGCGGCCGCGCAGTCTATTCGGACTGGTGAGTCCGGCGCGCGGCCCTACGCGACGTCTCGGACGCGCTGCGCGTCGGCGAGTGCGCGCAGCTTCTTCAGTCCCTGGTGCTCGATCTGGCGGATGCGCTCGCGTGTGACGTTGAACGCGCGGCCGACCTCGTCGAGGGTCCGCGGCTGCTGGCCGTCGAGCCCGTATCGCAGCTCGAGGACGCGGCGCTCGCGCTCCGAGAGCGCACCGAGAATGGTGCGGAGGGCCTCGCGCTGGAGGGTGGTCTCTGCAAGCTCGTCGGGAAGCGGCGTCGTCTCGTCAGCGAGGAAGTGCCCGAACTCGGATTCGTCGTCGTCACCCACCGGCTTCTCGAGCGAGACCGGGACCTGCGCGCTCCGCCTGATCTGCTCCACCTCGTCCGTGGTCATGTCGAGGTCACGTGCGATCTCTCCTACCGTCGGCTCGCGGCCTCGT
Source organism: Gaiellaceae bacterium (assembly GCA_035293125.1). Taxonomy (GTDB): domain Bacteria; phylum Actinomycetota; class Thermoleophilia; order Gaiellales; family Gaiellaceae; genus GMQP-bins7. The sequence goes on from DATDOS010000002.1 coordinate 4,760, forward strand.
TCCGCGCGGAGCTTGCGCTCCGAGCGCATGATGCGGTTCAGCTTCTCGACGACGTGGACCGGCATCCGGATCGTGCGGCCCTTGTCGGCGATCGCGCGCGCAACCGCCTGCCGGATCCACCACGTCGCGTAGGTCGAGAACTTGAAGCCCTTGCGGTAGTCGAACTTCTCCGCCGCCCGGACGAGGCCGATAGTCCCTTCCTGAATCAGGTCGAGAAACGGGAGGCCTTGGTTTCGGTAGCGCTTCGCGATCGAGACGACGAGGCGCAGGTTCGCCTCGACCATCGCCTGTTTCGCGGTGTGATCTCCCCGCTCGATCCGTTTCGCGAGCTCAACTTCCTGGGCCGCAGTAAGAAGCGGCACGCGCCCGATGTCCTTGAGGAAGAGCTGAAGGGCGTCGGTCGTGATCTCCGCGTCGGGCTCGGCTTCTGGCTCCGCGTCGGCGTCGTCCGCGTGTACGACGGCGATCCGCGCTTCGTCGAGCGCCGCGTAGAACTCGTCGAGCTGCGCCGGCTCGAGATCGAGCTCGTCGAGAGCGAGCGCGACCTCGTCTGCGTCCAGACGGCCGGTCTGGAGACCGCTCTCGAGGAGTCGCTGCGCCTCGTCGGTCGCGAGGACGTCCTCGATCGGCGCTCGAGTGGTCGTGCCCTCCGATTCTCCTGCGGCCAGACCGCCCCCCTTCCTTTCGGCGGTCACACGGTAGTCACACCAGGGGCTGTCGTCAAAAGACGGCCCCAGCTTGCTGCTCAGGACCTCGCGCGGCGGATCGTCTCGAGGTAGCGAGCGGCTTCGCGCGCGAGGGGTGAACCGGGCCGAGCGCGTGAGGCGAGGCGGAACTGACGCTTGGACGCGTCGACCCGGCCCGTCCAGAGGAGGAGGACGCCGAGGTGGAAGCGCACGGACGGCTCGTTCGGGTACGTGCGCGTCAGGGGGCCGAGGCGGCCGAAGGCCCGCTCAGGCGCAGCCTTGTCGAACTGACCGACAGCCGCAGCGACCTGCGCTTCCACGTTGCGCGGAGCAAGCCGCACGGCCCGCTCGAAGGCCCGCGACGCCGATACCGGCCGTCCAACCCGCTGGAGGCCGACCCCGTACAGGAGCACGTCCCGCACGCCGCCTTGCCCAGCACGCCTGCGGAGCGCGGCGAGCTGCCGCTCTGGCGGGAGTCGCGTGATCTCGGGAGACGCGGAGAACGAAGGGATGAACGCTGGAAGGCCGCGCGGGAGCTTCGGGTGGACGAGGTTGCCGGCGACGATCGCGTAGGGGGTATCGGGCTCAGCGTCGATGGCGGCTCGCCACGCGGAGACGGGATCCCCTCGATTCGCCCACAGCCGCGCGAGCCCGAGATGGAGCTGGACGAGCCCGGTCTCGGGATAGAGCTTTGCGAGTTGCTCGAGCCGGTCGAGCGATCCCTCCGGCCACGCGGCGAACGCCGACCCGACCTTCGCTTCCAGCGAGTCGTGCCGCCCGAAGAGTGCGGCCGCGGCTTTCACGTCCCCGCGCTGGTAGAGCGCGGCTGCGCGAGCCAGGTCGCGGGCCTCCGCGTCGGTACGGAACCCGAGCGCGAGCGAGAGCGGCGGGCGTCCTGGCCGGAGCTTCGGCGTCGTTGACGCCGTCGTCGCGGAGTCGCCGTCAGAAGACACCACGGCGGTCGCCACCACGGCTGCCGCTGCCGCCGCCACGAGTGCGACGAAGAGCAGGATGCGCCGTCGAGGGCTCACCGTACGACGATAGCCACGTCCGTTGCCTACTGGGGTCAGACCCGTGGGGTCTGACCCCCATGGCGGTCACGCTATAGTTCGGAAAGTAATGGCGACCTACCGAGAGCTGCTCGCGCAGGTGAAGGAGGAGATCGAAGAGATCTCGACCATCGAGGCGCAGGGGCGCCTCGACCCGTCGGAGGGCTCGCTCTTCGTCGACGTGCGCGAGCCGGACGAGTGGGAGGAAGGGCATATCCCCGGCGCCGTCCACATCACTCGCGGCCGGTTGGAGTCGCGCATCGAGGGCTTGATCCCCGACAAGAACCGCCCGCTCGTCGTGTACTGCTCCGCCGGCTCGCGCTCTGCGTTCGCTGCGAAGGTGCTCGGCGAGATGGGCTACGAGGACGTCGTCTCGGTCGCCGGCGGATTCGCGGACTGGAAGCGAAACGGCTTCGAGGTCACGATCCCACGTGTCCTGTCGTCCGAGCAGCGCTCGCGCTACAGCCGTCATCTGCTGATCCCCGAGGTCGGCGAGGACGGCCAGCAGCGCCTGCTCGACGCGCGCGTGCTTCTCGTCGGCGCCGGCGGTCTCGGATCGCCCGCGTCGATGTACCTCGCCGCGGCCGGCGTGGGGACCCTCGGGATCGTCGACGCCGACGTCGTCGACGAGTCGAACCTCCAGCGCCAGATCGTCCACTCGACCGACCGGCTCGGAGAGCCGAAGGTCCTGTCCGCGAAGCGGACCCTCCAGGCGCTCAACCCGGACGTCCGGGTCGTCCCCTTCCAGGAGCGGCTGACCTCGGACAACGTCGAGCGGATCCTCGCGGACGGCTGGGACGTGATCGTCGACGGCGCCGACAACTTCCCGACCCGCTACCTCGTCAACGACGCATCCGTGTGGCACCGGATCCCCGTCGTCCACGGCTCGATCTTCCGTTTCGAGGGCCAGGTGACAGTCTTCTCTCCTGGAGAGGGGCCGTGCTACCGCTGCCTCTTCCCCCAGCCCCCGCCGCCGGAGCTGGCGCCGAGCTGCGCCGAAGGCGGCGTTCTCGGCGTCCTGCCGGGGATCATCGGGTCGATCCAGGCGAGCGAGGCGTTGAAGCTGATCCTCGACCGAGGCGACTCGCTGGCCGGCCGGCTCCTCCTCTTCGACGCTCTCGGCACGACGCTCGACGAGGTGACCGTGCGCCGCAATCCGGACTGCCCGGTCTGCGGGGACAGCCCGACGATCACCGACTACGCCGACTACGTCGAGTTCTGCAACGCGCCGCTCGGGCTCGACTGATGGCCGCCGTACGGATTCCGCCGACGCTTCGGGCCGAAGTCGGGGGCTCGCGTGAGCTCGAGGCGCACGGCGAGACGGTCGGCGACGTCATCGACGACCTGGTGGAGCGGTACCCCGCTCTCGGCGGGCAGCTTCTGCAGGACGGAGAGCTCGCGCCTTTCGTGAACGTCTTCGTACGGGGCGAAGACATCCGCACGAGCGACGGGCTCGACACGCCGGTACGAGGCGGCGACCAGCTGATCCTCCTTCCGGCGATGGCCGGCGGGGTCTGACCCCACGGGTCTGACTCCAACCGTGCACATTTCCGGCGCCGCCGCACATTCGCTCCTCGACCTCGTCGGGTCGACGCCGCTCGTCGAGTTGGAGCGCCTCTCGCCGAAGCCCTCCGTCCGCCTCTTCGCCAAGCTCGAGGGGCAGAACCCCACGGGCTCGATCAAGGATCGCGTCGCGAAGGCGATGATCGACGCCGCCGAGGCATCCGGCGAGCTCGAGCCCGGCAGGCGCCTCCTCGAGCCGACGAGCGGCAACACGGGAATCTCACTCGCGCTCGTCGCGAAGCTGCGGGGGTACCCGCTCACCTGCGTGGTGCCCGCGAACGTCACGGAAGAGCGCCGGCGCCTGCTCCGCCTGTACGGCGCCGAGATCGTCGAGTCGCCGCCCGACGAAGGCTCGAACGGGGCCGTGCGGCTCGCGCTGGAGCTCGCCGAGCAGGACCCGTCCACCTTCATGCCGTTCCAGTACGCGAACGAAGCGAACCCACGGGCGCACTACGAGGGTACGGGCGCCGAGATCGCCGGAGCCCTCGACCGCGTCGACGTCCTCGTCGCCGGGCTCGGGACGGGCGGGACGCTCATGGGCGCGGGAGAGCGGCTCCGCGAGTCGTTCCCGGAGGTGGTCGTCGCCGCGGCGGAGCCACTTCCCGGCGAGGAGGTGATGGGCCTCCGGTCGCTCGCCGACGGCTACGTGCCGCCGATCCTCGACGTCTCGAAGCTCGACCGGAAGCTCATCGTGACGAACGAGGAGTCCGTAGCGGGCCTACGGCTGCTGCTCGAGCGTGAGGGAGTCTTCGGCGGGGTCTCGTCCGGCGCCGTGATCCACGCCGCGCTCCGGCTGGCGGACGAGCTGGACGAGGGCGTCGTCGTCTGCGTCCTCGCGGACGGAGGCTGGAAGTACCTGTCCGCCGACTTCTGGGACTCCGACGACGTGGAATCTGCGATGGAGCGGTCCGTCTGGTGGTAGTGCCGCGAGAGGTGCTCGACGCGATGAAGGAGCACGCGCGCGAGGCGTCACCAAACGAGGCCTGCGGTCTCGTCGTTCTCAGGGAAGGCGTCGCCGAGCGCTACGTCCGCGGTCGAAACGCCGCGGCGTCGCCCTACCGCTTCGAGCTCGACGTCGACCCCGAGACGTGGTTCCTCGAGGACGAGGGGTACGAGCTCGCGGTCTTCCACTCGCACCTGTCGTCGCCGCCCCGCCCATCGCGTACCGACGTCGAGAACATCGGCCTCTGGGCGGGACGGCCGTACCTGATCTACACCGTGCGCACAGGCGAGCTCGCCGCCTGGACGATCGCGGACGGCACCATCGATCCGCTGCCGCTCACGTCGACCCCAGACGGCACGCGGCCCGACGCGCACCCGTAGTTACAACTCGCCGGTAGAAAGACCTGACGCTTCGATCGCACGCCGAGCGAGCGCGTCGTCCTCGGGCCCGGGAAGACCGCTGACGCCCACCGCGCCGACCCGCTTCGCTCCCTCGAACGCTGCGACGCCGCCCTGGAAGAACGTGAAAAAGGGATCGAAGCTCGCGCGCTCGGCAGCGTCCGCACGCGCCTTCGCGGCAAGCTCGGCCGTGGAGCGGGCATCGCTCCGGGCAGCGGTATATGCCTTGCGTTGCGCGTTGAGACGTGTGTCGGGAGCGGCACCGTCCATCGTCGCCGCAGCGACGACCTCGCCGTGGTCGTCGGCGACGAAGACCGAGACAGGTGCGGGGGCATTCTCGACGACGAAGTGAACTTGCCTGAGCGCCTGCTCGAGCCTCATGCGGAGATCTTGACGACCGCGTCCCTCCGGTGCGATTCCAGGGCAGCCGTGAAGAGCCGGTGCGACCAGGCCACCTCCTCCGGCGTGGCGCAGTGGAAGGGCTGGCGCATGCCCTCCCGGCCGTGGACGAGCTCGTCGACGAAGGCGGCCCACATCTGGAGCACGGCATCGGAGAAGCCGAACTCGAAGATCGAGCCCGTGATCGTCGGATAGGCGGACTGCGACCCGAGCTCGAGCACCTGCCACGACTGCGGCGAGCCGGGCTCGTAGGCCATGAGCCGCAGGGTTTTCGGGTACTTCGTCGTGTACGCGATCGAGCCGGCGGTCCCGTCGACCTCGATCACCCAGGTATTCGTCTCGCCGGGCGCGATGCGCTTCGTCTCGATGCGAAGCGGGAAGGAACGACCCTCGTCGTCCTCGGCCTCGCAGAGCAGGACGGCATTGTCCCAGGTGTCGCACGCGGCGACGCCGCCGGCGCCGTCGGGACGCTCCGGCACGACGTCGGAGAGGACGGCACGGACGTCGCGCGGCAGCCAGGCGGCGCGAAAGGGCAGATGGACGGCGTGCATCCCCAGGTCGCCCATACACCCGTACTCGCCGTTGAAGCGCGCCTGCCGCTTCCAGTTGATCGGCTTATCCGGGTCGAGGTCGCTCGAGTGCAGGAAGAGCGAGCGCACCTCCAGCACTCGACCGCATCGCCGCTCCGCGATCCAGCGCGCGACCTCCTGCCCGCCCGGAAAGAACGGGAACTCGGACGAGCAGCGGACGAGCAGCTCCGGGTGGGCCGCGATCGCTTCGTTGATCCGCTCGTTCGCGTCCAGGTCGATGCCGAACGGCTTCTCACCGAGCAGGTGCTTCCCCGCGTCCAGACAGGCGACGTAGACCTCCTCGTGGAGGTAGTGGGGCACGGCCGCATAGACGGCCTCCACCGTGTCGTCTGCGAGCAGCTCGCGATAGTCCCGGACGAGGCGCGGCGACGGCCGGAGCCGCTCGTACCACGCCAGGACCTCGGGATTGGTGTCGCACACGGCGACGATCTCGGGACGGGCGCCGAGGTCCGAGAGGTGCAGCCAACGCGCGGCCGCGCTCGCGAACTCCCGGCCCATCAGGCCGCCGCCGATGACCCCGATCGAGACGACGCGCTCCGTCATCCGTGAACGATCGCCATCAGCCGCTGGACCATTCCGGCCGGATCCTCGTGCTGGATGACGTTGCGCCCATAGACGAGACCCGATGCGCCCGCAGCCATCACCCGCCGGCTGCGCTCGAGGATCTCCTCGTCGGATGCGCGGCCGCCTCCGCGGACGAGCACCGGCCGCCCGGAGGCGGCCTCGACCACGCGCGGGTAGTCGCCGAGGTCGTCGGTCGGGTCGGCCTTGACGACGTCGGCGCCGAGCTCCACGGCCTGGCGGACGAGCGTCACGATTCGCCCGGCGTCGCCGTCCACGCCGTAGCCGCCGGCGTCCGGCCTCATCACGAGCGGCTCGACCATCAGCGGCATCGCAGCGGCGTCGCACGCGGAGCGCAGGGCCGAGATGTTGCGAATGCATTGCCGGCGCAACCCCGGCTCGTTCGGGAGATCGAGAAGGTTGACGCACACGCAGGCCGCGTCGAGGCGAACCGCCTGTCCGACCGCATCCTCGGTCAGCTCGGAGAAGAGCGGGCGGGGCGGCTCGGGGCCGTAGACGTTCGCGATGTCGGTGCGGAGGACCAGCGCCGGCTTGGGGCCGGGGAGCTCCTGGAGCAGCGGCGCGGCTCCCGGCGAGAGCTGGATCGCATCCGGACCAGCCGCGACGAGCGTCGCGATCGCGCGCCGCAGATCCTCGATCCCGACGAGAAAGGACGGCTCGCCGAAGAGCCCGTGGTCGACGGCGACGTCGAGGCACCTGCCGTCGGCACCGAAGAGCCGGTTCAAGCGAGCGTTCACGGTGCGGACTCTAAACCGGCACGCTCAAGCTCTTGGCGGATCGCCACCAGGAACAGACCCGCCGCCATGCCGTCGAGGACGCGATGGTCGACCGTCAGCGTCAGCTCGAGCTGCCGGACCGGCCTGACTTCGCCCGCGACCAGACCGGGCCGCTCCACCACGGCGCCTGCGGCCAGGATGGCGGTCTGGTCGGGGTCGATCACGGCTGAGAAGCGATCGACGTCGAACATGCCGAGGTTGCTGAGCGTCACCGCCGCCGGCGCTCGATAGCGCTCGGAGATTCTTCCCGCTCTCGCCTCGGCGACAGCCCGCTCGGTATGCTCGACGAGCTCCGTGGGCGAGAGCCGGTCGGGCTCGGGGACCGTCACCACGAGCACCGTGTCCTCGCCCGCGACGGCCAGACCGACGTCGACTCTTTCGAGCCGGCGCCGGCGCGGCCCCTCGTCGATCCAGAGCCGGTTCACGTTCGGATGGGCGCGGAGCGCGACGGCGATCGCCCGAAGCAGCAGATGCGTGTAGCTCAGCCCGGGAGTGCCCGCCGAGCGCTCTCGGACGAGCTCCGCCGCCGCCTGCGTCATGTCGACGGTCACGCCGACGCTCAACTGCGGAATCGTGGCGGAGCGCCCGAGCCGCCGCGCGAGCGCCTGCCGGTGGGGCGCCACCGGCTCGCCCTCGATCGCCCGGCTGTCCGTCATTCCCAGGACGTCCTGCTTCTCGATGCGGCCGCCCGGCCCACTTCCCTGGACCCGCGAGAGGTCGATCCCGAGGCCCCGCGCGAGACGCCGGACCGCCGGGGACGCCGTCACCCGCTCGCGACGGGCCGAGGGCGTCGCCAGCCCGCGACTGGCAGCGGTCTCCAGTGCCGCCTCCTGAGCCGGCGCCTGCTCGGGCACCTCCTCACCTTGCTCGCCGACGTACGCGACGACGGTGCCGACCCGCACGCTTTCGCCTGCATGGTGCAGGATCTCGAGCAGAGTGCCAGCAGCGGCTGCCTCGACCTCGAGCGTCGCCTTGTCGGTCTCGACCGCAAGCAGAGGCTCCCCGAGCGCGACCTCGTCGCCCTTGGCCTTCAGCCACTCGACGATGCGGAGCTCGTCCGTCGTCTCGCCGAGCGGCGGCATGCGTACGGCGTGGGCCATCGCCTACCGGCACACCTCGAGCACCGCTGTCGTGATCCGTTCGCTCGTGGGGACGACCGCCTGCTCGAGCACGGGGGCGTAGGGCACCGGGACGTCGAGTGCCGCAACGCGCTTGATCGGGGCCTCGAGCGCGTAGAGGCACTCGTCCGCCGCGCGCGCGGCCACCTCCCCGCCCCAGCCGCCCGTGAGGGTGTCCTCGTGCACGATCACGAGGCGCCCCGTCTTGCGCACCGAGGTCCACAGCGTGTCCGCGTCGAGCGGAAGCAGCGTGAGCGGGTCGATCACCTCGCACTCGATGCCGGCTTCTGCGGCGAGCGCTTCTGCCGCCGCCAGGCAGCGGTAGAGGGAGACGTGCGTGGCGACGAGGGTGACGTCGCACCCGGCACGCTTCACGACCGCCCTCCCGATGGGAAAGAGGTACTCCTCCTCGGGCACCTCCGCAGTGAGGTCGAGGCCGCCCGCGTGCTCGCGGCCCTTCGTCCCGTAGAGGAGCTTGTGCTCGAAGAAGAGCACCGGGTTGTCGTCGCGCACGGCGCTCTTGAGGAGACCTTTCGCGTGGTAGGCGTCGGAGACGCAGACGACCTTCAGCCCCGGTACGTGGGCGAAGTAGCTCTCCGGGCTCTGGCCGTGCTGCGCGCCGCGCACCGTCGCACCGACAGGTGCGCGCATCACCAGCGGTACGCGCAGCCTCCCGCCCGACATCAGCCGCATCTTCGCGGCCTGGTTGACGAGCTCGTCCATGCACTCGAAGAGAAAGTCGGAGTACTGCATGTCGGCGATCGGTCGCAGCCCCATCAGCGCCGCGCCGACGGCCGCCCCCGCGATCGCCTTCTCGCTGATCGGCGTGTCGATGATGCGCTCGTGCCCGAACTCGTCGGTCAGCCCCAGGTACACGCCGAACGCGCCGCCGAAGCCACCCTCGATTCCGATGTCCTCGCCGATCAGGAAGACGGACTCGTCACGGCGCATCTCCTCGGCGACCGCCTCGCGCAGCGCTTCGGCGATCGTCAGGCGCCTCGCGCCCCCCGGCGTTTCAGGCGTAGGCATCGGTGAGCAACTCTGCGGGATCCGGGTCGGGCGAGCTGCGGGCGAACTCGACGGCGTCGTCGAGCTCCGCGTCGACCTCGCCGCCGACCGCCTCGAGAGCGGCCTCGTCAGCGCTCCCATCTTCGAGCAGCTGCTGCCGGAGCCGGACGATCGGATCGCGCAGCTTCCACTCCTCCTCCTCCTCGCGGCTGCGGTAGCCGCGCGCATCGCTCCGGCTGTGGCCGACGAACCGGTACGTCCTGCAATCGAGCAGGGTCGGCCCCTCGCCGGCGCGCGCCGCTGCAACCGCCGACGCCGCGGCCTGCCGCACCGCAAGGACGTCCATGCCGTCGACGACCTGGCCCGTGGCGCCGTAGGCTCCGGCGCGGGCCGCGACGGATGGGACGAGCGACACTCGCTCCCAGGGTGTCGACGCCCCGTAGAGGTTGTTCTCGCACACGAAGACGACGGGAAGCCGCTGGACCGCTGCGAAGTTCAGCCCCTCGTGGAAGGCGCCCTCGTTCGTCGCGCCCTCTCCGAAGAAGCAGGCGGCAACCTGACCCGTGCGCTGGAGCTTGAAGGCAAGCCCGAGGCCGGTCACGACCGTGTTGCCTCCCCCGACGATTGCGATCGCCGGCAGCATGCCGACGTCGGGGTCACCGAGGTGCATCGAGCCGCCACGGCCTCGGCAGCACCCGGTCTCCTTCCCGTAGAGCTCCGCCATCGCGGCGCGCGGCGTCACGCCCTTTGCGAGCGCGTGACCGTGTGGGCGGTGCGTCGAGGTGATCCAGTCACTCGCCTCGAGGGCGTCGCAGACGCCGACCGCGACCGCCTCCTGTCCCTGGTACTGGTGCACGGTGCCCGGGATCTCGCCTTCGAGGAAGAGGTAGTAGACGCGCTCCTCGAAGCGCCGGACGAGCAGCATCGTCCGATACAGCTCGAGCAGTGCTGGCGGCTGTGGGCTCTCAGGCTGCACGTCCACTCCCACCGTAGAGCCTGATCAGCCTGCGCACGGCCGGGATCAGGCGCCGCTTGCCCGCCTCGAGCAGGTCGTGCGGGCCGTGGGAGCCGAGCAGGTCATGCGGGCTCAGGTCGCCCGACCCGGCCTCGACCGCCTCGGTGAGACCCTCGAGGAACGTGCGCTTGAGCGCTGTACCCACGTTGAACTTCACCGCCCCACGGGCGATCGCCGCCTCGACGGCCTCGGGCGGGAAGCTCGTTCCGCCGTGCACGACGAGCGGTACGTCGACACGCCGGTGAACCGCCTCGAGGTGGTCGAGGTCGACGGGAGCCGCGCGGCCCTCGAGCACGTGGACGTTCCCGATGGAGACCGCGAGACAGTCGACGCCAGTCGCAGCGACGAAGGCCGCCGCCTCGTCGGGGTCGGTGAGCACGGCCTGCGTGTCGTCGATCTCGCCGCCTACCGAATCGGGCAGCCTGCCGAGCTCGCCCTCGACGGCAGCGCCGCGCGCGTGGGCGGCGCGCACGAGCGCGCCGACCTGCGCCACGGCGTCAGCTGAGGATTGCCCACCCGTGTGCATCATCACGGCGGTGAAGCCGGCCTCCAGGCCTCGGAGCGCCTGCTCTAGCGTGTGCGTCTCGTTCAGCAGGAAGCACGTGGGAACGCGTGCCCGCTCTGCGACCGCGCGTCCGAGGCAACCGAGCGTCTCGATCCCGCCGCCGTCGAGCCAGGCACGGTCGACGAGCAGGCAGCCGAATCCGAGTATGACCGGCGCGCGCTCGGCCTCCGCCGCCTCGACGACCGCCTCGAGCGAGTAGCTGTCCCAGGCCTCGAAGTAGCCGACCGCGTAGCCGCCGGCGCGCGCCTCGGCGAGCAGGCTCGTCAGCGGGGCGAGCGGCATTGCCTCACGACCGAAGCGCTTCCCGCGCCCAGACAGGGTGCTCTGCTAGAAACCGGTCGGCCTCCTCGCGAGAGAAGACGCCCGCGTAGCACCCGAGCGACGTGCACGCCGAGCCGCCCATCACGCTCGCGAAGCGAACGGAACGCTCGAGCTCCCAGCCCTCGAGGATGCCGAGGATCAGCCCGGCCGCGAACGCGTCCCCCGCTCCGGACGGCTCGAGGGCCTCGACCGGCGGGGCGGGAAGCTCGAATGCCTCGTCGCCGCTGCGCACGAAGATCCCTCGCTCACCCCGCTTGACCACGACCGCCCTCGCGCCGGCTTCGAGGAGGCGTTCCGCCTGCCGGCGCGGCTCGGCCTCGCCGGTCAGCGCCCGCGCCTCGTCCTCGTTCGGGAGGAAGTAGTCGGCGAGCGGCAGCAGCTCCCGCACAGCGCCGAGGGACACGTCGACATGTCCGCTCGGCACGACGACGTCGAGCACGATGCGAGTGCCCCGCTCGCGCGCGACCCGGAACCGCTCTGCGAGCTCGCTCTGGTGGAGGGCCGGGAGGACGAGGTACCCGCCGACGTAGATCACCTCGGCCGCCTCGAGCGACGCCTGCGGTATGTCCGCCGCGGTAAGCGCGGCGTTGGCGCCGAACGTGTGGATGAAGCGCCGGTCCTCGTCGACGACGGGGAGGATCACGGTTTTCGAGGTGCCGTAGCCGGGTGCCTGGGCCACACCACTGGTGTCGATCCCCAATGCTCGCAAGTCGCGCTCGACGAGGTCGCCGAACAGGTCGTCGCCAACCCGCCCAACCACTGCACAAGCGATGCCTAGCCTGCGAAGCGCGATCGCGCTGTTCGCCGCGCAGCCACCCGGCTGGACGAGGAAGTCTTCGGTGGCGATCAGCTCGCCCGCAACGGGAAGCCGCGCCAGCGGCGGTACGAAGAGGTCGGCGACAAGGATGCCGACGCAGAGAACGGGCGCATCCGCAGCCGGGTTCACGCGTCTCGGACGACCGTCTCTCGCCCGATCCGCGGGTCGGTGAACACGTCCAGCTCGTCGGTGCTCGTGGTCGAGAACTCCGAGACGATGGCTCCCTCCGCTCCCGCCTGGAACCAGTGGAGCGTGTTCGGCGGGACCGTGTGCTGATCACCCGGGCGGAGCTCGTTCTCGTGCCAGACCGTGAACGCACCACCGTCGAGCTCAGGCGGACGACAGGCCGGATTCGGCGACGGCTCGCCCTCGGTGTAGAGGTAGACGACGCCCCTGCGGCAGCGGAAGGTCTCCTCCTTCCCCGGGGACTCACCGGAGGGCGGGTGCCGATGCTCGGGACACGTCTGGCGCGGGAAGAGCACGAGCTCCTTGGCGCAGACGCGCTCCGTGTTTACGTAGACGACGATCTCGAGCCCGATCTCGTCGAGGCGTGAGAGCCCGAAGTCGGCCACCTCGATCGCCTCGCACTCGGAGGCCGTCAGGACGATCCCCGCCTCCGCAAGCGTGGCCGCCGCCCGCTCCTGCGCAGCCCCCAGTTCTTGTCGTGTGAGCACAGCGAGTCCCTATGCGTGGAGGTACACGTCCCAGCCGAGGTAGGTCTCGAGCGCCTCCCGCGCCGCCTCCGCGGTCTGCGAGAGGTTCATGACGATGTGGTGCTCGAAGCCGTTCCGGCAGATGAACCGGAGGAGCTCCTGGAGTCGCGGCACCTCGACCACACCGTAGCCGCCGAACGTGTCGACCGGGTCGTCGGTGAAGCGACCCTCGCCGACGTATGCCCGTATCTTCCCGGACGCGTCGTCGGTGCTGACGCGCAGGTACGTCGCGGGCTCGGCCTTGATCCGGCCGTAGAGCGTCCCGTACGAACGTTCCTTGCCGACGGTGCCCGCGAGGATCTCCTGGAAGCTCATGCTGATTGTCTCGAAGAAGCGCTTAGGGAGGTTACTGCAGTGGAAGACGACGGCCTTGTTCGGGTCGTCGTCGTAGTTGTTGTTCCAGTCGAGGATCGCGCTCGGCGCTCCGGACGCAGCCTGGAGAACGAGCATCGAGACGACCCCGGTGATGTCGACCTCGCAGGCGCTCGGCCGCAGGCTGTCGCTCATCATGCTCATGACGGTGCACGGGACGACGCCGTAGAGCTCCTCGAGCGCCGTCCAGCACTGGATCGCCGAGCCGTCGAGCCGCTCGTCCTCCATCCACCGGTCGATCACGGCGCCGAGCTTCGCCATCTTCAGGAGCGCGGCCTGTGGGACGCCCGGCGTCGCCGTGTAGGACGAGATCGCCTCGAGCTTGCCGCGGACGGCTGGGTCATCGTCCGCGAGTCGGCCGGCAGCACCGAGGACCTCGGAGAGGTCCAAGGTAACGACCGAGATTTCGGCCTGCTCGAGCAGCTTCTCGCTGAAGCGGACAGTGTTGAAGCTCGCCGGGCGCGCCCCGATCGCGCCGACGCGCATCCCGCGGACGGCGCGCACGATCCGGCAGACCTGTTCGAAGCGAACGAGGTCGGCTGCGAGCTCGGCCGAGCGAGGATCGCACGTGTGCAGCGACGTCAGCGAGAACGCGATCCCGTACTGCGTAAGGTTGCTGCAAACCGAGAGCTTCCCGCAGAAGCTGTCGCGGCGGCGGTCGACGGCGAGCTTGCCGGCCTCGTCCGGGAATGCGTGCACGAGCACAGGGACGTCCAGGCGCGAGCCGCGGATTGCGTTTGCGACGGCGCGCTCGTCCCCGAAGTTCGGAAGCGTAACGACGATGCCGTCGATCTCGTCGCCGTGCTCTCGGAAGAGCCGGGCGCACTTCGCTGCGTCCTCGAGCGACTCGACCGAGCCGAACTCGGTGTCCTCTCCGCTGAGCGCCACCACCTCGAAGCCGTGCTCTCCCAGCACCCCGAGCATCTCCTCGCGGCCGCGATCGCAGAGCTCGGCCGGAAAGAAGCCACGGTTCCCGACGATCAGCCCAACGGTGGCGGAGCCGTTCCGCACGCGTCGATCGTGGCTACCGCTCCCTCCCGCCTGCATCAGTGCGTCTACCGATTCCCGTTCGGGGTTTCCCCGGATGCGGGCTGAGGCCCATCGGGCCGAGACTCCATCGCGATAAAGCGGTGAAGGAGGAGGCAGCGGTGCTTCTCAGAGAAGAACGGGAGCTTCTCGTCTCGTATGCGCAGCGCCTTCGGCCGGACGGGCTCGCCCTCCTCACGGCGGGCAACCTCAGCGTGCGCGCCGGCGACCTTGCGGCGATCACCCCGACCACACTCGACTACGACGCGCTGACTCCGGAGCTGATCTGCGTCATCGAGCTCGGCGGCGAGGTCGTCGAGGCCGAGCTGCCCCCGTCCAGCGAGCTGCCGATGCACCTCGCCGTGTACCGGCACGTCCCGACGGCTGCGGCGATCGTCCACACGCACGCGCCGTATTCCACCGTCCTCTCCACCGTCGTAGCCGAGCTGCCCGCCGTCCACTACCTCGTCGCCGAGCTCGGCGGCCCGGTGCGCGTGGCTCCCTACGAGACGTTCGGAACGGCGGAGCTTGCGGAGGTGACCGCGCTCGCCCTCGAGGGCCGGTCGGCTGCGCTGCTCGCAAACCACGGCACGATCGCCTACGGCGACTCGCTCGAGCGCGCCTACGCGCGGACGATCCTGCTGGAGTGGCTCGCCACCCTCTACTACCGGGCTCGAGTCCTCGGCGAGCCGCGCCTCCTCCCCACGGACGAGATCGAGCGAGTCGCACGAAAGCTGTCTCTGGCCGGAAGTGGAGGTCTGCCTCATGGCGAACGCACGTGAGCTCGAACGGGCGCGAGCCCACGGTCGCGCGGGGGCGCGGCGGGAACCGCTCGCAGGGACACCCGTCGGCATCGTATAGTCGAGCCACATACCACGGAGGGAGGCACCAAATGAAGAGACGCCTCACCAAGCGGCCTAGGTTTCTGGGTCTCGTCGCAGTAGTCGGCATCCTGGCGCTCACGCTCGTCGCCACGGCGATCTCGTCGACGCAGTCGAAGAAGCAGGCAGGCCCGCTCGTCGCGCTCCTGCTGCCGGAGAACGTCACCGTCCGGTGGGAGGCCAATGACAAGCCGCTCTTCGTCAAGAACCTCAAGAAGCTCGTCCCGGGCGTCAGGATCGACGTCCTGAACGCGCTCAACGACCCGGCCAAGCAGCAGTCCCAGGCCGAGGCCGAGCTGACGAAGGGCGCCAAGGTGCTCGTCGTCGCACCGATCGACCAGAAGGCCTTTGCCGTGGTCGCGAGGAAGGCCGCCCAGCAAGGCGTGAAGGTCGTCGCCTACGACCGTCTGATCAGGGGCGCCCCGATCGCCGCGTACGACTCGTTCGACGGCGTCGCCGTCGGGACGGCGCAGGGCAAGTGGCTCGCCGCCCATACGAAGAAGGGCGACCAGATCGCCGTCATCAACGGCTCGTTCACGGACGACAACGCCCACCTGTTCCAGACGGGCTACATGAGCATCCTCAAGCCGCTGTTCGCGAAGGGCCAGAGGATCCAGCTCGGGCCAAAGGCCGGCCAGTGGACCGACCGCTGGGACCCGCCGACGGCGCAGCGTCAGATGGAGCAGCTCCTGACGAAGTACAACAACAACGTGCAGGGCGTGCTGTCGGCGAACGACGGCATGGCGGGCGGCATCATCGCGGCCCTCAAGGCGGTCGGCCTCTCCGGCAAGGTGCCGGTGACGGGTCAGGACGCCACGGTCGAGGGTGTGCAGCGGATCATCCTCGGCACGCAGGGCCAGAGCGTGTTGAAGGACTTCCGGCTCCAGGCGGCGGCGGCGGCCAGGATCACCGCCGCTCTCCTGAGCGGGAAGACTCCCGCGGGCCTGTTCAACAAGAAGGTGAACAACGGCGCCGGGAGTGTGCCGTCGGTGATCCTTCCCGTGCGGTCGATCGACAAGTCGAACGTCGGGGCGCTGGTGAACAGCAACTGGTTCCCGACGGTCTTCGGCGTCAGCAAGGCGCAGCTCTGCAAGCCGGTCGGGAAGATCGGCGCGTGTAAGTAGGGAGAGCTCGCTGAGCGAGCACACGCAGAGTGAGGGAGGCGGCGGGCCGCCCGCCGCCTCCTCTCTCACTGACGGCAGAGAGCCGATCCTCGAGCTGAAGGGGATCTCGAAGCGGTTCGGCGCGGTCCAGGCGCTCACCAAGGCCGACTTCGAGATCTACCCGGCCGAGGTGGTGGCGCTCGTCGGCGACAACGGGGCGGGCAAGTCCACGCTCATCAAGTGCATCGCCGGCACCCACCAGCCCGACGAGGGCACGATCTTCTTCGATGGCAAGGAGGTAAAGATCCACACGCCGAGCGACGCGACGCGGCTCGGGATCGAGACCGTCTACCAGGATCTCGCGCTCTGCGACAACCTCGACGTGGTCCAGAACATGTTCCTCGGTCGTGAGTCGGTGGCCCGGATCCTTCCCCACATTGTCGAGCCGCTCTCCGAGCTCGGGATGGAGACGCGCTCGCTCAAGGTGCTGGGCGATCTCAACGTGACCACGATCGGCAGCGTCCGGACGCGCGTCGCGTCGCTCTCCGGAGGTCAGCGGCAGTCGGTCGCCATCTCCCGCGCGGTGATGTGGAACTCGAAGGTGGTGCTGCTCGACGAGCCGACTGCCGCGCTCGGCGTGGCGCAGACCGCGCAGGTGCACGCGCTGATCAAGCGGCTCCGCGAGCAGGGTCTCGGCGTCGTCGTCATCTCCCACAACATCCAGGAGGTGTTCGAGGTCTCCGACCGGATCGTCGTCCTGCGCCTCGGACGCCGCGTTGCGACCTTCACGCACCAGGAGACTACCCCGGAGAAGGTCGTCGCCGCGATCATGGGCGCGAGGGCGGAGACGGCAGCCTGATGGCGACGGCCCAGGCTCCGGAGCCCGGGGCGCTCGAGGAAGCAGCGCAGGCGATTCGGCAGGAAGGCGTGGTTGGTGCTCTGCGCGTCCTGGGCGGCACCGCGCGCGACCGCTTCCGGCAGGGCGAGCTCGGCGCCGCGCCGGTAACCGTCGCGCTCGTCGTCATCTGGACGTACTTCCAGACCCAGGAGAGCGTCTTCCTCTCCGGGCGCAACCTCTCGAACCTCGTCCTCCAGATCTCTGTCACCGGCACCATCGCCATCGGCATCGTGCTTGTCCTCCTCCTCGGCGAGATCGACCTTTCCGTCGGCTCGATCGCGATCCTCTGCTCCGCCATTCTCGGCGCCGCCGTCGTGAGAAACGACTGGCCGTGGTGGGCCGGCATCCTCCTGATGGTTCTGGTCGGCGCCGCCATCGGCGCCTTCCAGGGCTTCTGGTTCGCGGTCATCGGCGTCCCCGCGTTCGTCGTCACGCTCGCCGGCCTCCTCGGCTGGCAGGGGGTGGAGCAGCGCGTCCTCGGCACGGAAGGGACGATCAACGTCTTCGAGTCGCACATCTCGGCGATCACGACCTCGTTCCTCCCTCACGTCTGGGGATGGGTCCTCGCGATCGCCCTGGCGGCCCTGTACGCCTTCACGCACCTGCAGGAGCAGGTTCGACGCCGTCGTGCCGGCCTGCCCTCACAGCCCATGGTCGTGGTCGCGGTGCGGGCGGCCCTGATCGCCGCGCTAGCGCTCTTCGTCGTCGCGATCCTGAACGGCTCTCTGAAGAACGTCTGGGTGTTCGGTGACTACGACCTCGGAGTGCCGACTGCAGGGGTGATCCTCCTTGGGCTGGTCATCTTCTTCTCCTGGCTGACGACGCGGACGAGGTTCGGGCGCTACATGTACGCAGTCGGCGGGAATGCCGAGGCCGCGCGCCGCGCGGGCATCAACGTCGCGCACATCCGCATCTACGTCTTCGCGCTGTGCGGGATGCTGGCAGCGATCGGGGGCCTGATCCAGACCTCGAGGCTCGGGGCGGCGAGCCTCGCCATCGATCCCGGCCCGGTCACGCTCGAGGCGATCGCGGCCGCTGTCATCGGGGGCACGAGCCTGTTCGGCGGGCGCGGCAACGTCTGGTCGGCGCTGCTCGGAGCACTCGTGATCGGCAGCGTTGCGAACGGGCTCGACCTCCAGACGCAACCGTCCTACGTGAAGCTGATGGTCGAGGGCGCGATCCTGCTCCTGGCGGTGACGGTCGACGCCCTCGCGCGCCGTGGACGCGCAGCCGCGGGACGATGAGCGACGCGCCGAGCATCGGCGTCGGATTGCTCGGCTATGCCTTCATGGGCAAGGCGCACTCGCGCGCCCTCCTCGCTCTGCGGCACCTCGACGTCCCGCTCCGCCCGGAGCTCGTCTCCATCTCCGGTCGCGACCGCGAGAAGGTCGAGAGGGCGCGGGCCCGCTGGGGCTGGTCGGAGGCGGTCACCGACTGGCGGGAGCAGGTCGCGGACGAGCGGATCGGCCTTTTCGACAACGGAGGCCCGAACGCCGTCCACGCCGAGCCGACGATCGCCGCGGCCCGCGCCGGCAAGCACGTCCTCTGCGAGAAGCCGCTGGCCATGGACGCCGCCGAGGCGCACCGCATGTGGGCCGAGGCTGAGAGCGCGGGCGTCGTGCACATGACCGCCTTCAACTACCGTTTCGTGCCCGCCGTGCGCCTCGCGCGCGAGATCATCGAGTCCGGGCAGCTCGGAGACGTCGTCCACTTCCGCGCCCGTTACCTCCAGTCCTGGGGCTGGGAGGCCGACGAGAGCGTCTGGCGGTTCGACCGCGCGCAGGCAGGGACGGGCGCGGTCGGGGACCTCGGCGCGCACATCATCGACATCGCCCGCTACCTCGCCGGCGAGATCGACTCCGTGTCGGCGGTCGTCACCACGTTCGTTCCCGGTCGCCAAGTCGACGACCACTTCGTGGCCACACTGGAGTTCGAGAACGGCGTTGTCGGCACACTCGAGGCGTCCCGCCTTGCCCGCGGGCGCATCAACCAGAACACGTTCGAGCTCAACGGCTCGAAGGGCTCGCTCTCCTTCGACGTGGAACGGCTCAACGAGCTCGAGGTGGCCGACACGAGGAGCTTCCGGCGGGTTCTGGTCACCGAGCCGGAGCACCCGTACATGCGCTTCTGGTGGCCGCCGGGCCACATCGTCGGGTGGGGGGACACGTTCACGCACGAGCTCGCGCACGTGCTCGAGGCGATAGCGGGCGAGCACCGCGTGGGCCCGCACGGCGCGACTTTCGAGGACGGCTATCGTTGCGCTGAGGTGTGCGACGCGATCATGCGCTCCGCCGCAACCGGCCGTCGTGAATCCGTCAGTTACAGGGGGGTCGAGCGATGAAGACGAGCCTCGGTGTCTGGGCCTTCGGCCCCATGGTCACCCGTTTCGTGCCTGGCGGCTACCAGCCGCAGTGGGCGGCGGAAACCACGGCAGAGCGAGTGCGACGGGCTGTCGAGGGTCTGGGCGACCTGATCGACGGCTACGAGTTCCACTACCCGCAGGAGCTGAACGCCGACAACCTCGACGAGGTCAGAGGCGCGCTCGACGGCCACGACGTCTACTGCATGGCGACGGGTCTGCATCTCGACCCACGGTTCGGCAAGGGCGGCCTCGTCTCGCCGGATCCGGCCACTCGCAGCGAGGCTGTGAAGCGGACGCTCGACGCGATCGACTTCTCCGGCGAGCTCGGCGCCCACTTCATCATCTGGCCCGGGATAGAGGGCTACAACTACCCGTTCCAGACGCCGTACGCCGAGTCGTGGGCGTGGCTCCTGGACGGGATCGGGGAGGCCGCCGAGCGCTGCCGGGCCCACGGGATCCTGCTCTTCCTCGAGCACAAGAACTCGGAGCCCGCGATGAAGATCCTCATGCGCAACGTCGGCATGACGCTGCACGTGATCCACACGCTGCGCCGCCAGGGTCTCGACAACGTCAAGGTGAACATGGACTGGCAGCACCTGATCATGAACGGCGAGAACCTCGCCGAGTACGCAGCGCTACTCGCCGCCGAGGGGCTGCTCGGCCACCAGCACGCGAACTCGGGCTGGGGCACCTTCGACGACGACAACATGGTCGGGGCGACCGCCTTCATGGAGACGCTCGAGCTTGCGGTCGAGCTGCGCCGCGCCGGTTACGGCGAGAACGGCGAACGGCTGGGGTTCGATCTCTACCCCTACACCGAGGACGCCGTCGCCGCGGTTCGGCGCAGCGTGCTCCAGTGGCGGTTCATCGACTCGGTCGCAGCGAGAATCGACGACGCGGCGCTCCGCGAGGCCCAGTCCCGCAAAGACGCGGTGGCCGCGTACGAGGTCGTCT
>DATDOS010000003.1:0-4605 GCA_035293125.1 Gaiellaceae bacterium
AGCGCCGGAAGCAGTCGTTCCCCGATCAAGGCGACCATGTCGTCGTCCGAGTGGTCGAGGTGCTGAAGGAAGACACGAGTCACCCCGATCCCGCGGAGCTCCTCGACTCGGGCGGCGACCTCCTCCACGGTTCCCGCGAGCCAGCGGTCCCGGCGCTCCGCGAGAAGCGTCTCGGGATCCGTGTCACCCCCGCGAACCGAGAGAAAGCGACTGAGACGCGCGAGCACTTCGGTCCGGTCGCTCCCGAGAAAGCACGTCGTCATGACGGAGAAGCCGAGCGTCGCCGGGTCGCGTCCGGCCTCGACGCAGGCGCGGTCGAGCGCGAGCTTGCGCTGCCGAAGCTCCTCGTTCGGCGCACCGAGAGTGTTGACCTCGGTCGCGTGGAGGGCGGCGAGCGCCGCAAAGCGCGGCTTGACCGTGCCGCCCAGGACGAGTGGCGGGTGAGGCTGTTGGACGGGCCGCGGAAGCGCGGTCTGGGCGCGGAGCTCGTAGGCAGGCCCGGCGTGATCGAACGCGTCTTCGGTCCACGACCGGACGACGATCTCGACCTGCTCGGCGAAGAGCTCGAACCGCCGCCTGCCGTCGAGGAACGGGAACCCGTGCGCCTCGTGCTCGCGCTCGTACCAGCCCGAGCCCATGCCAACGTCGAGCCGCCCGCCCGAGATGTGGTCGACGGTCACCGCCATCCGCGCGAGCACGCTCGGATGCCGGAACGTCACGGGTGAGACGAGCGTGCCGAGCCGGATCCGCTCCGTGACAGCCGCGAGCCCGGCGAGCGTGGCCCAGGCGTCGAGCGCGTCCGCGTCGTGACGAATGATCGCCGTGTAGTGGTCGGAGCGGAAGAGTCCCTCGAGCCCATGGCGCTCCACGAGCCCGGCGAGACGCACCCAGTCGTCCCAGGTGACACCCTCCTGTCCCTCGATCATCAGGCACACGCGCACGTCAGATCGCCACCTCCTCCAGCTCGGTCGCCGGCTTCCTGCAGGCGAAGCGTTCGCAGACGTAGACGGCGGGCTTTCCGTCCACGAGGCTCTTACCCTCGAGGAGCGGCACGTCGCTCGACGGGCCGACCGCGACGACGGTGTTCGGCTGGAAGGGAGAGAGCGCGAAGCGCGCGACGGCCGAGTCGACCGGACCGACGATCGCGATCTCGCGCGGTGGGCTGAACCAGAGGTCGAGCGCACAGAGAGTCCACGCGAACGCGCCGGGAGCACGGCCAAGCGCCGGCTCGACGAGTCGGAAGACGGACACGGCCCGCCGCTCGAGGTCCTCGTCGCCCCAGATCCGCGCGAGCCGAAGCAGAACGAAGGCGAGCATCGAGTTCCCCGACGGGATCGGTGTGTCCTGGAGCTCTTTGATGCGAGGCACTCGCTCATCGCCGTCGGCGGCCGCGAGGTAGAACCCACCGTGCGTGCCGTCCTCGAACAGCTCGATCGCGAGGGTGGCGAGCCGGTGCGCCTCGAGAAGCCACCGAACCTCTCCTGTCGCCACGTGCAGCTCGAGCAGGCCGTACGCCACGTTCGCGTAGTCGTCGAGGTAGGCGTCACCGCTCGTGCGGCCGTCCCGGCGCGCACGCAGCAGTCGACCGTCCTCCGCGGAGAGCGGCCCGAGCAGGAACTCGCCGAGGCCCCGAGCAGCGTCGAGCCAGTCGGCGCGCTCGAGCCGGTAGCCCGCTTCCGCGAGCGCGGCGAGCGCGAGCCCGTTCCAGGAAGCGAGCGCCTTGTCGTCGCCGAACGGCTGCGGACGTGTCGCGCGCTCGGCAAGCAACCGGTCGCGCAGCTCCGGCTCGAGCTCGCCGCGGACGATGTACCGCCCGTGCTCGAACGGCTCGAGCTTCTCTTTCGGCAATCCCGCCGCTGAGGCCTGTTCCTCGGTCCACGTGTACGTGAGTCCTTCGAGGCCGTCGGTATCGGCATCCTGCGCCGATGCGAACCCGCCCTCCGGGAGCGCCAGCTCCCTGACGGCATACGCGAGCGTCTCCTCGACGACCTGCCTGTAGCGCGGCCTGCCCGTGACCACCCATGCGTGCAGGTACGTCGACGCCAGCACGGCGTTGTCGTAGAGCATCTTCTCGAAGTGCGGGACGAGCCAGCGGTCGTCGACCGAGTAGCGATGGAACCCTCCCCCCACGACGTCGTACATGCCTCCAGCAGCCATCCCGTCGAGCGTGGTCGTGACCATGGCCAGCGACTCGTCGTCGCGTTGCCGGAGCAGGAACTCGAGCGTCGAGGCGGCCGGGAACTTCGGTGCACGGCCGAAGCCGCCGAACGCCGGTTCGAAGGTTCGAGCGATACCCCGCGCGGCTTCGGACAGGAGCGACGCAGTCAGCGGCTCGGTGGAGGGTGGTGTCTGTGCGACGCTCCGCAGGGCGTCGTCGATCCGCCCCGCCTGGCGCTCGATGTCCTCGCGCCGCTCGCGCCACGCCTGGGCGACGGCGCGCAGGAGATCCTGGAAGCCCGGCATGCCGTGACGAGGGTCCGGCGGGAAGTAGGTCCCCGCATAGAACGGTCTTCCTTCCGGGGTCATGAACACCGTCGTCGGCCAGCCGCCCGAGCCGGTCATGCCGACGGTCGCCTCCATGGTCACGGCGTCGACGTCGGGGCGCTCCTCTCGATCGACCTTCACGTTGACGAAGAGGTCGTTCATCACGGCGGCGGTCGCTGCGTTCTCGAACGACTCGTGGGCCATCACATGGCACCAGTGGCACGAGCTGTAGCCGACGGAGACGAGCAGCGGCTTGTCCTCTGCGTGGGCGCGGTCGAACGCCTCGCCACCCCAGGGGTACCAGTCGACCGGGTTCTCGGCGTGCTGGAGGAGATACGGGCTCGTCGCCCCCGCGAGGCGGTTCACGCCGTGAGCGTACGTGTCGAAGCCGCGGTCGACGGAAACGCGTGCACCGCGGCTGCGAAGCGGCCGCCTTCAGGATCTTGGCGCGACCGGAATCCGCGCGAGCGGATTCCGGTCATGCGCAGAGCTAGTACGTGATGACGCTGTCACTCTCGAGCGCGAGCTCGACGAGACGGTTGGGCATCGCGAGCTCGATTGGCTTTCCCTCGAGGTCGGATTCCCCGACTCCTCGCGCCTTGCTCGACATGCCCGAGGCGTAGAGCCGAGCGCCACTCGCGACAACAGCGTCGTACGACTCACGGAGGCTCCCCGTGCCGAGGCCCGTCAGCGAATCGAGCACCGCGTCGCGCAGGAGTTGCACGCCGTCGCCGGCGAGGAACATCGACACCTCGTGCCCCTCGTCGACCGCAGCCTTGGCGACCAGGAAGCCGAGCGCTGCTCTGGTCGGGTTCTCCGGGCCGCAGGTGATGTGAACGAGAATCTTCGCCATCCCGCGATCCTCTCAGTGCGCGAGGCGAGGCGCAACCGCCGGTTGACTGGACCGGCGCGATACGGGAGGATGCCCGGCCGTGAGGCGCGTCTTCCTCTGGATCAGCTCGATCGCGGCGTCGCTCGTCGCCATCGGCGTCATCCTCCAGGTCTATCTCATCGCGTCGTGGACATTCGGCGCGGAGGACGCGCTCGATGCTCACCAAAGTGCAGGGAACATCATCTGGCTTCTCGAGATCATCGTGCTGATCTCTGGGCTCGTCGCCTACTGGAGCGTCTGGCGGAAGGCGGCGGTCTCGATCGCACTGCCGGTTCTCGGCACGATTCAGATCTTCTTCGTCGGCGACATCGAGGATCCGAGCAAGAACGGGAGCGGCTGGATCCACGGCTTCCACGGGGGGGTCGCGATCTTCGTGTTCCTGCTGGCCGCCGCGATCGGCTACCGCGACCTGAAGGCGCTCGGCGTTCACGGTCGCAGCGCCGCCGAAGACTGAGAGACGCGTCAGCCGGCGAGACGCCCGCGCCGTCGGGCACGCACGTGTCGCACCGCCTCGACCAGGAGCCCTGCCGTCAGGGCGATGCCGAGCGCGAGGAGAACGCCCAGGAGCGGATGATTCTCGAACGTCTTGCCGCCGAAGTAGCCGAGCAGCGCTCCGTAGGTCCCCCAGATGAGACCGGCGACGACGTCGTACACGATGAATCGCCGCCAGCGCAGGGAGTGCACGTACCCGGCCGAGAAGGTCACGGCCGTGCGCCCGCCGGGGATGAACCGCGCGGCGATGATGATGTAGGCGCCGCGCTGGTCGAGCGTCCGCTCGGCCCACTCCAGGCGCCGGTGCGCCTTCTCACTCCGGAACCAGCGCTTGACGGTGTGCTCCCCCACCCAGGTGCCGATCCCGAAGGAGATGTTGTCGCCGAGCACCGCGCCGGCCGCGCCGGCGAGGATGACGAGCAGGAGGCTCAGATCGCCGGACGCGGCAAACGTGCCGCCGATGACGAGGACGGTCTCGCTCGGGACGAGCGGGAAGAACGCGTCGATCACGGCGACGATGAAGATCACGAAGTAGCTCCATGAGGAGCCCGAGACCCAGTCGGCGATCTGGTCGAAGTCGAGCCAGTTCGACATCTAGATGGCTGATCGGTAATTGCCGTCGATGCGGGGATGGCTGAGACCAAGCCGGGGACGCCACCCGTCCGAGCGCGTATCGGGAATACGGGCGAGGACGGGCGGCGCCAGCCGGCGCCGTGTCTCAGCCACCAGCCGCGCGA
>DATDOS010000004.1:0-6718 GCA_035293125.1 Gaiellaceae bacterium
CGGGGCGAGGAGCGCCATGAGAAGGCGATTCGACTGGTGCTTCCCGGCATACCTGATGAGCTCGTACGCGAGCCCGGCGATCACCGGCAGGAGGAGGATCCGGCTCGCGATCAGCCAGTACCAGACGGGCCGCCCGACGAACGCGAAGACGAAGATCGCGATCACCATCACCCAGAGCAAAAATGCTGTGCCGCAACGTGGGTGGATCAAACTGAACTTCTGCACGCTGGACGGGGTGAGCTCGGCGCCCGCCTCGAGGGCGTTGATCGTCTTGTGCTCCGCGCCGTGGTACTGGAAGACGCGACGGAGGTCCGGCAGGAGCGAGATGACGAGGATGTAGCCGATGAAGACGGCGACGCGGATGAGGCCCTCGACGACGACGAAGAGCTCGGTCGACTCGATCGGGAGCCAGTTCGTGAGGAGCGCCGGTCCCACCTTGAAGAGCATGAGCGCGAACCCGATCGCGATGGCAAAGGAGAAGATGATCTGCCCACGGCTGATCTGCGTCGAGATCTCGCCGTCCTCGTCTCGCTCCTGCGAGGCGACGTTGGCAGAGATGGCGAGCGCCCGGAAGCCGATGGCGAGCGACTCGCCGAGCGCGATCACGCCTCGAACGACGGGGAGCCGCCAGATCCGCCGGCGCTGCATCGGCGACGAGATCTCGTTCACGACCTCGGTGATGTCGCCCTCCGGCGTGCGGATGGCGACGGCCCAGCTCGACGGGCTGCGCATCATCACGCCTTCCAGGACGGCCTGCCCGCCGTAGCTGACGGCCATTCGGTCCTAGGCGCGACGCGAGCCGGCTTTTTCGAGCCGGCGCTGGAAGCGCTCCACCCGACCGCCCGTGTCGACGAGCTTCTGCTTGCCCGTATAGAACGGGTGGCATTCGGCGCAGATCTCCACATGCAGCTCGGGCTTCGTGGAGCGTGTCCAGAACTCGTTGCCGCACGAGCACGTCACGTGCGCGAGGACGTAGTCGGGATGGATTTCGGCCTTCATCGGCCAGCCAGGATACCAGCCGCGATCTGGGGATCCGCGTTTCCTCCCGACACTACGGCGACGACCCGAGCCCCTGGCTCGACCTGCACCTTCCCGGCGAGCAGAGCCGCGACCGCCGCCGCCCCAGCCGGCTCGCAGGCGAGCTTCGCGCGCATGTAGAGGAAACGCATCGCCTCCGCGATCTCGTAGTCGCTCACGAGCACGACTTCGTCGACCCGCTCACGGCAGACGGAGAGCGTTCCGCTCCCTGTGAAGGGTGCGTTGAGGCCGTCCGCGATCGAGAGCGGCTCGATTCGCACAGGAGCGCCTGCTGAGAGAGCGGCGCTCAGCGACGGCGCGCCTTCGGGCTCGACGCCGACCACGCGGCAGTCCACGGCCGACGCGACACCGGCGATGAGGCCGCCGCCGCCAACCGGGACGACGATCGTGTCCACATCGGGGACGTCCTCGACGATCTCGAGCCCAAGCGTGCCGTGCCCCGCCTGAAGCACGGGATCGTCGAAGGGATGCACGAAGACCTGTCCCGTGCGCTCGACGTGAGCCAGCAGCCGATCGTGTGCCTCCGCTGGGCTCGCGGCCTCGAGATCAACCTCTGCCCCGTACCCCCGCGCTGCCGCCACCTTGACCGGGTTCGCCGTCGCCCACATGAAGACGCGGCAGGTGACCCCGTTCTCCCTGGCCGCGAAGGCCGCGCCTTGAGCCGCGTTGCCTGCGGACCAGGTGACGATGCCGCGCGACTTCTCGTCCTCCGTGAGCGACGCGAGCTTGTTCAGCATCCCGCGTGGCTTGAACGAACCGGTGCGCTGGAACAGCTCGGCCTTCAGGAAGACGTCCGGCCCGAGCGTCCGGCACGAGAGCGTGGGAGTCCGGTGCAGCCGGCCGCGTATGACGTCGGCTGCCCGCTCGACAGCCGCGCGCGAGATTGGCAGCGGGTCCATCGACCGATCGTAATGGCCACAATGCGCGCGTGGCGGTCGACCCCGACGTTCGGCCAATCCGGCTCGTCGTCCGTGACGACGACTTGGATCGCAACCGCCTTACGGTGTTCTTCCGGCTCCTCCTGGCGCTTCCACACCTCGTCTGGCTCACGCTCTGGGGGTTCGCCGCCTTCGTCGTCGGCTTCATCCTGTGGCTCGCGATCCTCATCGAAGGCAAGGCGCCCGGGAACCTCCACGACTTCGTCGCGGGATACGTCCGGTACGCGACCCACGTCGGCGCATACCTCTTCCTCGCCGCGAACCCGTACCCCGGGTTTCGTGGCCGGCCGGGATATCCCGTCGACCTCGAGATCGACCCGCCCGTGCGCCAGAGTCGCTGGTCGGGCTTCTTCCGTCTCCTCCTCGCGATCCCAGCGTTGCTCATGGCGGCCGCGCTCGGCGGCGGCTTCTCGACGGGGTCTCCGGGGCAGGGATCCTGGGGATGGGCGAGCGGCGGCGAGAAGTACACGGCCTGGTACGCGTTCTCCGCGGGCGGCGTGGCCTCGGCCTCGGCCTTCCTCGCCTGGTTCGCGATTCTCGTTCGAGGGCGCGCACCGCGAGGCCTCCGCGACCTGACGATGTTCGCGCTCGGCTACGGAGCACAGGCAGGTGGCTACCTGCTGCTTCTCACCCCGCGCTACCCGAGCTCGGATCCCGCGCTCGCCGAGCCCTACGCTCGCCTCCCGCATCATCCGGTGCGCGTTCTCGTCTCGGACGACCTCGAGCGTCCGCGGCTCACAGTCCTCTTTCGGCTGTTCCTCGCGATCCCTCACCTGGTGTGGCTCACCCTCTGGTCAACCGCGGTTGTCCTCGCAGGCCTCGCCGCGTGGTTCGCCGGGCTCGCAACAGGCCGGGTTCCGCACCCGCTGCAACGTTTCCTGGCTGCGTACATTCGGTACGCGACGCACGTCCTGGCTTTCGTGCACCTCGTCGGCCGGCGATTCCCGGGCTTCACCGGACGCTCCGGCTCGTACGGGATCGACATCGAGATCGATACCGCCGCGCGACAGAGTCGCTGGACGATCCTCTTTCGCCTGTTCCTGGCGATCCCGGGCCTGATCCTCACCGGGGCACTTGGCGGCGTCCTCTTCGTCGTCGCGATCCTCGGCTGGTGGTACGCGCTCGTCCGAGCCCGCATGCCGGACGGCCTTCGGAACCTGGGAGCCATGTGCCTGCGCTACTCGGCTCAGACCTACGCGTACCTCCTGCTTCTCACGGACCGCTACCCCTACGCCGCACCGGTGCTCGCGGAAGCTGGCGAGCAGGCGGAGCTTCCAGCTCCAGTCGTCGGAGACGCGTTCTGAAAGCAGCCTTCGCGGGGCTCGTCGTCGCTGCGCTCGCAGTCGGCGTCCTTCTCCTCTTCCCGACCGCCGTCCCGGACGACCTCTCGCTGCCGACCGTAGACGTCGATCACGCCTTCGGGGCAGACCTCGTCGCGGAGGCGAAGCGCTACGAGCGCTTCTTCTACGTCGACTGGATCCTCGCCCAGATCGCGCTCCTGGCGACGCTCTGGGTCTACGCGCGCCGAGGGGCCGTGTTCACGCGCGAGTCGGCGGCGGGGCCGATCGGCACGGGGATGCTCCTCGGGATGCTCGGGCTCGGCATCGTCTGGCTCGTCGCGTTGCCCTTCCGGATCGCGGCCCACTGGTGGGATCGAAGGAACGACCAGAGCGACATGGACTACCTCAGCTGGCTCTTCGAAGACTGGGCGGTCCTCGCCGCCGAGTTCCTCTCGATCTGCATCGCCCTCTTGATCGTCATGGGGCTCGCGCGGTGGCTCGGCGAGCGCTGGTGGCTACCCGGCGCAGCGGTGTTCGTCGCCATCGCCGCGCTCTTCAGCTTCGTCGCTCCCTACCTCGACTACACGACGAAGCCACTTCGTGACGAGACGCTCCTCGCAGCCGCGAGGAGCTACGAGGGCGAGCTCGGACTGTCCCGCATCCCGATCCGCGTCGAAGAGGTCAGTGCCGACACTGATCAGGCGAACGCCTACGCGTTCGGGCTCGGGCCGTCGCGCCGCGTCGTCCTCTGGGACACGATGCTCCAGGACCCGTTCACCGCGGGCGAGCAGAAGGTCGTGCTGGCGCACGAGCTGGCTCACCATTCGCAGGACCATCTCCCCGAAGGCATCGGCTGGTTCGCTCTCTTCGCCGTCCCTGGAGCCTGGATCCTGATGCGCGTGACGCGGCGACGGGGAGGGATGGGTACGCCCGAGGCCATCCCTCTTTCCCTGCTCGTGGTCGTCGTCCTCCAACTCGTCACGGCCCCACTCGCGAACACCATCTCCCGGCGCATGGAGGCGGAGGCGGACTGGAAGGCGCTGCAGGTGACCCGTGATCCAGAGTCGCTCGAGGGCTTGATGATCGGGTTCTCGAAGACGTCGCTCGGCGACCCGGACCCGCCCGGCTGGGTCGAGCTCATGCTCGGGACGCACCCCTCGCTCGCCGACCGTGTCGCGATGGCGCGCGCGTGGGCGGCATGGAGTGGCCGGTGATCCGGCGCCCCCTTGGCCTGTGAGACAACGGCCCAAGCAGACGCCAAGTTACAAGTTGTAACTAGCCCTTCGGACCCGATGTTCGCCGACCAGCCAGTGGATCAACCCGCAAGTTACAAGTTGTAACTTGGGCTGTCGGGGCCCTGGTGGACGAGGCCCGCGGCCAGGTTCGAAAAAGGGCGACGCGACGCGTACCTGGTTCGTTCGGCTCAGGTCAGCGTGTACTCGGGGCCGGAGCCACCCTCGGGCGGCGTCAGGCGGCCGCCCTTGGCGGTGATCGCGCCGCACTGAACGCAGTTCGAGGGCGTGATCTCCACGGAGACCATGCCGTCCCCGAGGTCGCGGCCCACCTCGTACACGTGCGCCGGGCACATCCACTCCCACGCCTCGGCAACCGGGCGCCGCACACGCGTCATGACCTTGAGGTGGTTCGGCTGGTCGTCGCGCGTCCGGTTCCCCGAAGCGAACACGGACGAGAGCTTGTCGAAGATGTACTTCCCGTCGGGTTGGGGGTAGCGAGCAGCTCTCCCGGTCTTCGTCAGCGGCGCCGCGGCGTTCGGGTGAGTCGGGAAGCGCCCGTTGGGCATGCGCCCCTTCGTCACGGTCATCATGCTGGCGAGCGCCCCGCCGACGAAGAACCCCTTGTCGAACGCCTGGCGCATGTTGCGCACCTCGTACAGCTCCTTCCAGAGCCTGCTCTGACGGAGTGACTCGTCATACGAGTCGAGCGCGCCGATCCGGCTCGGAACCTCACCCCTCTGCAGCGCCCGGAACGCCGCCTCGGCGGCGAGCCGGCCCGACTCGATCGCGTAGTGGATCCCTTTCAGACGCGGCACGTTGACGAGGCCGGCCCCCTCGCCCACGAGCAGTAGGCCGGGTGCGTTGAACCGCCTCGGCAGCGAGTAGAACCCGCCCTCGGTGATCGTCTTCGCGCCCCAGGCGACGCGCTCACCGCCGCCGAGGATCTTCCACACGAGCCGGTGGGTCTTGAACTCCTGCAGCACGTCGTGGACGGAGAACTCCACGTCCTTCGCCTCGAGGCCCGCGACGAAGCCGACCGTGACGAGCTCCTCTCCCATCGGGTAGATGAACGACCCGCCGAACTCGCCGTAGCCGGCCGACTTCCGCAACGGCCAACCCATCGTGTGCACGATCCGCCGCAACGGCTTCGGGACGCGCCACACCTCCTTGACGCCGAGCGCCCAGATCTGCGGGTTCTCGCCCTGCAGGCCGAACCGCTCGACCGCTGCGTCGGTGAGGAATCCCTGCGTCCCCTCCGCGAGCACGGTCAGACCGGCGACCACATCGCTTCCCGGCTCGAAGGTCGGAAGCTGCTCGCCCTCTCTCCCCCGCCCGCGATCGCCGGTTCGGATGCCCACCACGCGGCCGTGTTCGACGAGAAGCTTCGTGGCCGCGGTCTCGGGGAGCACCGCGACGCCGAGCGCCTCGGCCTGCTCTGCGAGAAACCGAGCGAGCGCCGAGACCGACAGGATGACGTTCCCGTGGTTGCGCATGGTGGGCGGCGGCGGGATCCGGACCGCCGAGCGCCTGGACATGAGGTAGACCGCCTCGCCGGGCACCTCGCCGTACGTCGGGAGGTCCGCCATCGTGAGACGACCGTGGAAGAGCTGGCGCAGCGGTCGCGGGTTGACGACCGCACCGGAGAGGAGGTGCGAGCCAGGCTGCTTCCCCTTCTCGAGCACGGCAACGGGAACCTCGCCGAGCCGCTCCCGGACCTCCGGGTGCTCCTCCAGGAGCTGGCCGAGCCGGATGGCGCACGCGAGCCCTCCGGGTCCCGCGCCGACGATCGCGACGCCGACCTCGATGCGCTCGTCGCGCGAATCCGTGGGTGCGCCGACCGCGTCGGTCGCGCCGAACGCAGGTGCGAAGTCGATCGGCCTGGCCACGACGCTTAACCGCGGTGGGAGCGAACGAGCTCCGTCAGCTTGGGGACGATCTGGTGCAGGTCGCCGACGACGCCGATGTCGCAGAAGTCGAAGATCGGCGCGTTCGGGTCCTTGTTGATCGCGACGATCGTGCCCGCACCCTGCATCCCCACCTTGTGCTGGATCGCACCGGAGATCCCGCACCCGATGTAGAGCTTCGGGGACACGGTCTTCCCGGTCTGGCCGACCTGGGTCGAGTACGGGTACCACCCTGCATCCACCACCGCGCGCGTGGCGGCCACGGCCCCGCCGAGAGCGGCGGCGAGCTCCTCGAGCAGCGAGAACGCCTCCGGTGAGCCGAG
>DATDOS010000005.1:0-3361 GCA_035293125.1 Gaiellaceae bacterium
TTTCGCGACTACCTGGGCGTCAAGGCGAGGAGCAGGCCGCCGTCGTCGTCGTACGCGGGGAAGAAATCGGCGGTCACGCGCTTCTCGAGGCCGGCACGGGTGCGGATCTCTAGCTCCTGCCCCAGCTTCCGTACACCCCACTCCCGCACGACCTCGATGGGTGAGCTGTCCGAGAGAGCGAGCGCCTCGGCGACCTCCCGCCCGATGAGGTCAGCGTCGCGGTACCCCGTGAGCTCGAAGACGCCTCGGCCGGCCGCGAGCACGCGCGCGTCCCGGTCGCACACGACGAAGCCCGTCTCCGGGGCCGGGTAGTAGTCCTCGAGCAGCTCGTACAGGAACCCGAACGCGCAGCTCCGGCACTGCACGGCTTGCGAGGAGAAACCGTCGTAGCCGTCGAGGTCGACGGATCGCTGCTTGCAGTTGGGGCAGATGAAGTACGGCACCCGACTCATCGTACGGAGGTCGTGGTTGGAGAGGCGTTAACGGCGGAGACGAATCGCGTTCAGGTCGTTGGCGGCGATCTCGTCCGCCCGGCGGATCAGGTCCTCGATGTCGTCGTGCTCGGCGTGGAGGTAGCGGCCGGCCAGCGCGTCAGCGCGCCCGGACGCGAGCACGCGAACGAGCCTCGGCGCGAGCTCGGGTGGCGTCCACGCCGCGTTGGCGCCCATCCGCTCGGTCATGGAGGTGCGCACGAGACCAGGGCTGATCAGGAAGACGCGGACACCGGACTGTCCGAGGGCCGCAGCGAGGACCTCCGTGAATCGGCCAAGCGCCGCTTTGCTCGGCCCGTACGACGTGCCGAGCGAGATCGTCGGATTCGTGATCGGTAGGTAGGAGCCACCGCTCCCGACGTTGACGACTCGCCCCCGGCCGCGCTCGACCATCCGCGCGGCGACGACGCGGCAGCAGATGTAGACGCCGCGCACATTCACTTCGAAGACTCGCCACCACTCCTCGGGTGACTCCTCGAGGAACGGTTTTCCGCTTCCGGCGATACCCGCGTTCGCGACGAGCAGGTCGATGTGCCCGAGCTCTCGCTCCGTTCGCTCGACCCAGCCCTCGACGTCGTCTGGGCGAGTCACGTCGCCGACGAGCCCCAGCCCGCCGAGCTCATCGGCCACTGCTCGCACCTGCTCCGATGTGCGTCCGGCTACCGCCACGCGCATCCCTGCGTCAGCGAGCTCGCGCGCGATCGAGGCGCCGATCCCACGGCCGCCTCCCGTCACGAGCGCAACGCCCTGGAGCGAGTCAGTCGGCACGAGTGATCTCCTCGAGCGACTCGGGGTTCTCCAGTGTCGAGACGTCGCCCGGGTCCTGTCCGAGCGCACGGGCCCGCACGGCCCGTCGGACGATCTTCGCGCTTCGTGTCTTCGGCAGGGCCGATACGAAGACGACCCGGTCGGGTTTGAACGCCTTCCCGAGCTCGTCGGTGACGGCCTTCGCGACCTCGTCGGCGGTCGTCTCCGCCCCGGGCGCGAGCACGCAGTAGAGCCACGCGACCTCGCCCTTGATCTCGTGGGGAATCCCGATGGCCGCAGCTTCCACCACGGCGGTATGGCCGACGGCAGCCGACTCCAGCTCTGCGGGCCCGATCCGCTTTCCCGCGATGTTCAGCGTGTCGTCGGATCGGCCGTGCAGGAACCAGTAGCCGTCGGTGTCGATCGAGGCCCAATCCCCGTGCGTCCAGACGCCGGGAAAGCGTCGCCAGTAGGTCTCCAAGTAGCGCTCGGGGTCACCCCAGATCCCACGAGTCATCCCCGGCCAGGCGCGCTTGCAGACGAGCTCTCCGACCTCACCCCGAATGGGTTGGCCCTGATCGTCGAAGACGTCCATGTCCGCCCCGAGCGTCGCGAACCCGACAGAGCAAGGCTTCGTCGGCTCCATCATCGTGACCGACAGGAAGCAGGCACCGACCTCCGTCCCTCCCGAGCAGTTGACGATGGGGATCCGACCCTTGCCGCACGCGTGCTCGTCGAGCCACTCGTACGGGCCGCGGTTCCATGGTTCGCCCGTCGTAACGACCGCCCGAAGCGACGACAGATCGGCCCCGGGCTCGCCGTGCGGGATCAGCGCACGCACGAGCGTGGGCGAGACGCCGAGCATTGTGACGCGCTCGTCCTCGACGATCTCCCAGACCCGATCGGTCGGCCGGTCGGGTGCCCCCTCCATGAAGACGATGGTCGCGCCACATGCCATGGCGCCGACCACGGTCCACGGTCCCATGATCCAGCCCATGTCCGTCGAGAAGAGAACCCGGTCACCGGGGTGGAGGTCGGCCTGGTACGCGGTCTCGCGCGCGATCGAGAGCAGGAAACCGCCCTGAACATGGAGCGCTCCCTTGGGTCGGCCGGTGGTTCCAGAGGTGTAGGCGATGAGGTACGGCGTCTCGCTCTCGAGCGCAGTGGTCTGTAGTGCGCCGGGCTTTTCGGAAACGATCTCCTCCCACCACACGTCGCGGCCGTGGCTCATCGGGCAGCTCACTCCGGCGCGTCGCCAGACCACGACGTGTTGCACGGTCGGCGCGTCGGCGAGTGCCTTGTCGAGGACCTCCTTCATCGGCACGAGCCGGCCCCGCCGGTACGACGCGTCGGCTGTCAGCACGACCTTCGCTCCGGCGTCCGCGAGGCGCGACGAGACGGCCGGGCCGGCGAAGCCCGAGAAGATCGGTACCTGGACGGCGCCGATCTGCGCGCACGCATGAGAGGCGATCGCCGCCTCCGGCGCCATCGGCAGAAAGATGCCGACGGCATCGCCCTCCGCAACCCCGAGCTCGAGAAGGGCTTCGGCGAGCCTTCGCACCTCCCGCGAGAGCTCGGACCAGGTGAGCGAGCGCCGGCCGCCTTCCTCGGGGACCCACACAGCGGCTTCCCGGTCCGGAGTCTCGTGGGCCCACCGGTGCACGCATGCGTCCGCGATGTTGAGCTGCGCGCCGACGAACCACGTCGTCCACTCGATCCCGCGTGAGTCGTCGAGAACCTCGTCCCAGTCGCGTGCGAGCGGAATGCCGAGATCATCTTTCACGGCGCGCCAGAATCGGTCGGGCTCGTCGATCGAGACACGGTGTAGTGACACGTAGTCGGCGCAGTCGAGTGACCGTGCGAGACGCGTGACGTTTGCCGCCTCGAGCTGCTCGGCTGTCGTCACCCAGCAGAAGTCGCCCTGAGCCTGCTGGCTAGGCTCTGCTGGCTTGGTCACGACCGAGAAGGAAGGAAGGCATGAGGGCTCGGATCTTCGCAGAGGACACGCGGAAGTGGTTCACGCTCGCAGCGGTCTCGTTCGGGCTCTTCATGATCATGCTCGACAACACGGTCGTGAACGTCGCCCTGCCGTCCATCCAGCGCGACCTCGACGCCGACCTTTC
>DATDOS010000006.1:0-3918 GCA_035293125.1 Gaiellaceae bacterium
CTGACCGCGGTCTACGCGCTCGGCCTCACGCCGCTCGTCTTCGTGATCGCGGGCATCGTGTTCGCGGCGACTGCCGCCACCTACGCCGAGGGCACCGCGCGTTTCCCCGAGGCGGGCGGCTCAGGGAGCTTCTCGCGCCACGCATTCGACGAGCTCGTGAGCTTCACCGCCGGGTGGGCGCAGATGCTCGTCTACGTCGTCACCATCGCCGTCTCGGCGTTCTTCGTCCCTCACTACCTCTCGATCTTCTGGGAACCGCTGCGCACGAACCCCTGGGACATCGTCGGCGGCGCGATCGTCATCGTCGTGCTCGTGGCACTGAACATCGTCGGCGTGCAGGAGGCGGCGAAGTTGTCGATCTCCCTGGCGGTCGTCGACTTCGCCACGCAGATCCTGCTCGTCGTGATCGGGTTTGCTCTCGTCTTCAGCCCCGAGGTTCTCGTCGAGAACGTCTACTGGGGGGTTGCGCCGACGTGGTCCAACCTCGCGATCTCCATCCCGGTGGCGATGCTCGCGTACACCGGCGTCGAGACGGTCTCCAACCTCGCGGAGGAAGCCCGCGATCCGGTCCGGACGGTCCCGAACTCGTACAAGCTCGTCGCGGGAGCAGTCTTCGCGATCTACTTCACCCTTCCGCTGGTCGCCCTCTCGGCGCTACCGGTCGTGGAGATCGACGGCGAGCTCACCACGCTGCTCGCGCTCCCACCGGAGGAGGGGGGATACGCGAACGACCCGATCCTCGGCGTCGTCCAGAACATCGGTCTCGAGGGCTTCGTCCTCGACGCAGCCGAGATCTACGTGGGCGTCCTCGCGGCGACCATCCTGTTCATCGCGACGAACGCCGGGGTCATCGGCGCCTCGCGGATCACGTACTCGATGGCGAGCTACCGCCAGCTGCCCGAGGCCCTGCGACGTCTTCATCCCCGCTTCAAGACCCCCTGGCTCTCGCTCGTCCTGTTCGCGGGGATCGCGCCGATCCTCGTGATCCTGCCCGGGGACGTCAAGTTCGTCGGCACGCTGTACTCGCTGGGGGCGACGCTCTCGTTCACCGTCGCGCACGGGTCGATAGTGCGACTCCGGATGCTCGACCGCGACGACGCCGAGATCCCATTTCGAGCACATCCAAATCTTCGCGTCGGCGGAGTCGCCTGGCCGCTGTTCGCGATCCTGGGCGGGATCGCGACGGGCATCTCCTTCCTCGTCCTCGTCGTCCAGAACCCCACGACGCGCTGGGCCGGGCTCGGCTGGATGGCTTTAGGGCTCGTCGGCTACGTCGTCTACCGGCGACGGTTCCTGCACGTACCGCTCCGCGAGATCGCGAAGGCGCCGCCCGCCTTCGGGCCGGCACTCGCGCTCGAGTACCGCCGTCTCGTCGTCCCGGTCATCGCGGGACAGCCGTCGGACGACGCGATGGACGTCGCCTGCCGGCTCGCGGCGGAGCGTGGGTCTCGGATCGTCGCGCTGAGCGTGATCGAGGTCCCGCTCGACCGCCACCTCGCTGAGAGCCCGCCCGAGCTCGAGGCGGACGCGAACCGCGAGCTCGACGAGGCGGTCGCGATCGGCGATTCGTACGGCGTCAGGGTCGTCGCCCGCCTCGAACGTGCTCGCTCGGCCGCGAGGGCGATCGTGGCGGAAGCCGAGGCACGCGACGCCGAGATCATCGTGATCGGCTCGCCGCGACGTCGTCTGACAGCGACCCAGGCCGCCGTGCTCGGGAAGACCGTCGACTACGTCCTCAAGCACGCGCCCTGCCGTGTTCTCGTGACCGCCTCGGGGGCGTCATGAACTTCTATCGCTGGGCGGTCGTGATCTTCTCGACGGTCTTCGTCGGGATCGGCATCGCCCTTCTCGTCCGTACCGCAGCCCAGGGAGGTGGAGTCGTCGGGTTCCTCCTCGGCGGCCTCTTCATCGCTCTCGGAGTCGGCCGTCTCACGCTCGAGCGGAAGCGCCATGGCTCGTAAGCTCCGGGGGTTCGAGCGTGTCCTCGACGCCCCAGCGCTGTTCGCGGTGGCGTACGGAGAGATCGCGTCCTCGCTCTACATCGCGCTCGGGATCGTCGCCGCGCAGGCGCTTGGCCTGACCCCGCTCGTCCTCCTGCTCACAGGCGTGCTCTTCGTCGTCGTATCGCTCTCGTACGCCGAGGGGACCGCCGCGCTCCCCGAGGCGGGCGGGGCGGCGTCGTTCGTACGGCGTGCGTTCAACGACCTGGCGGGGTTCGTGACCGGCTGGGTGCTCTTCCTCGACTTCCTGATCGTGATGGCCCTCTCCGCGCTCTTCGTCCCGCACTACCTGGGAGAGGCGATCTCGGTGTCGTCGCTCCGTGAGCCGCCCTGGGACGCGTTGATCGGCTGCCTGCTGATCGCTGCGATCACGAGCCTTCGGCTCCTTCGGCGCACCCGCCTTCGCCTGGGATCGCTGACCGTCGCGCTCCTCGACCTCCTGGTTCAAGGCCTCCTCGTCGTCCTGGGGATGGCCTTCCTCCTGTCCCCTGACGTACTCGCGGAGGGGCTCGGCTTCGCGCGCGGGCAGGACTGGAGCGATCTCGCCTTCGCCCTCCCGCTCGCGATGCTGGCCTATACCGGGCTGGAGACGGTCGCCAACCTCGCCGCGGAAGCCCGCGAGCCGGGTCGTACGTTGCCGCGATCGCTCTTCTCGGCGATCGGGCTCGTCGTGGTCGTCACCGTCCTGATCGCTGCGATCGGGCTCTCGGCCTATCCGGTCCGGGGCGGCGAGACCGCGCTCGGCGACGAGTGGCTCGAGGCGCCGCTCGTCGGCATCGCGGCTGCGTTCGAGGGCTCTCTGCCATCCGTCCTCGTCGATCTGCTTCGAGTCGCCGTCGGCGTCTCGGGTGTTCTGATCCTCGTCGCGGCCGTGACCGTATCCGCCTCCGGAATCAGTCGGCTCACACACTCCCTCGCAGAGCACGGCTCACTTCCGAGAGAGTTCGCCCGGCTCGAGCGGCGGGCGCTCGTCTCCAGCGAGGCGACCCTCGTTGCCGCAGGCCTCGCGATCGGCCTCATCGTGCTGACCGAGCTGGTTGCCGACGGCGATCCGGCGTTCCTGGCGAGCGTCTACTCCTTCGGGATCCTCCTGGCGTTCACCGCAGCTCAACTCGCGGTGATCCGGCTCCGGATCCGCGAGCCCGACCTCGAGCGACCGTTCCGCGCCCGCCCGAACGTCTCGATTCGAGGCGTCCCGGTTCCCCTCGCTGCGCTCATCGGCGCCCCGCTCACAGCGGCGATCTGGGTGCTCGCACTCGTGACGCACGCCGGCGCGCGGTATGCGGGAACGGCGTGGCTCCTGGTCGGGCTCGTCGTGTTCGTCGCGGTGCGCCGATCCCAGAGACGCGGTCTCCTCGAGCACGTCGCGCCGGTGGAGCAGCTGCCGCCGGGTGCCGAGTTCCGGCGCATCCTCGTTCCCATGAAGGTCGGCGACATCGGCGAGGAGATGGTCGCCACCGCGATCGCGCTCGCCAAGGAACGAGGGGCGGAGGTGGAGGCGATCACCGTCGTACGGGTGCCCCGGCGCTACGTGCTCGAGGGTGAGCTTCCTCCGGAGGTCGCGGCCAGGGTAGACGCCTCGCTCGACGAGGCGCGGCTGCTCGGCGCCGATCACGGCGTGGAGGTGCGCACCGACGTCGTGCGCGCGCGGTCGATCGGGCACGCGATCGTCGATGAGGCACGCACGCGAGGAGTGGATCTCATCGTTCTCGGCTCGTCTCCACGCTGGCGACGCCAGTCACGATTCTTCTCGCCGACCGTCGACTTCGTCCTGCGACACGCACCGTGCGAGGTGCTCGTGGTCGCGTTCCCCCACGGGGTCTTCGAGGAGTAGGCTGACGCGCCGTGAAGGCGGTAGTGATCGGATGCGGGCGCGTGGGCTCTGCGGTTGCCAAGGGGCTCGTCGCGGACAACTGGG
>DATDOS010000007.1:0-15956 GCA_035293125.1 Gaiellaceae bacterium
CGCGCCGGCGAGCGCTGGTCGATCCCGGCCGGGAGCGAGCGCATCTCGGCCACCTGCTCGGTGACCTTCTGGCCCATGAGATGGCCCCCGAGCCCGACCTTGCAGCCCTGGCCGATGAAGAACTCGACCCCGTCGGCGAGCATCAGGTGGTGCGGGTTGAACCCGTACCGGCTCTGGATCACCTGGTAGTACCACTTGGTCGAGTGGTCGCGCTCGGGTGGGATCATCCCGCCCTCTCCCGAGCAGGTGGCGGTGCCCGCCATCGAGGCGCCCTTCGCGAGCGCCATCTTGGCCTCGAGGGAGAGCGCCCCGAAGCTCATGCCCGTGATGTAGATGGGGATGTCGAGCTGGAGTGGCTTCTTCGCGAAGCGCGCACCGAGCACCGTCTTCGTCTCGCACTTCTCGCGGTATCCCTCGATCACGAAACGCGTCAGCGTGCCGGGAAGGAAGACGAGCTCGTCCCAGTGCGGCATCGGCTTGAAGATCGAGAAGCCGCGCATCCGATAGCGGCCGAGCTCGGCCTTGATGTGGATGTCGTTGATGACCTCCGGCGTGAAGATCCGGCTGCGGCCGAGGACGTTCTTGGAGGTGGGTGCGGTTTCGTCAGCCATTGCGTGTTCTCCGTAGGGGCGAGATATATCTCGCCCCTACAACCACTGGTCGGTCCACTCAGATCACCAGCTTCTTCTCGGCAGGCTCGAGCGAGTCGTAGTTGTAGAGCTGCTTGCCGCAGACGAGCTTCTGGAACTCCGGCGGCGAGCCGAGCCCGTAGATCCGGAACTTCCGCTCGAGGAGCTCGGTGTCGGCATCCGTCCACTCGCCGGGGACGCAGTCGATCCCGAGCGAGGCGACCTTGCCGGCGACGTAGATCGTCCCGTCGTACATGGAGTCACCGAGCCCGGGCCCGACGTCCCCACAGATGACGATCCGGCCTCGCTGCATCATGAACCCGGTCATCGAGCCGGCCGAGCCGAGGATGATGATCGTGCCGCCCTTCTGGTCTACCCCGCTGCGGGCACCGACGCGGCCTTTCACGACGAGATCGCCGCCGCGCAGCGCAGCGCCCGTGAGCGAGCCCGCGTTCCCGTCGACGACGACGACTCCGGACATCATGTTCTCGCACGCCGACCAGCCGACGCGGCCGGTGATGTGGATCTCGGGTCCGTCGATCAGGCCGCAGCCGAAGTAGCCGAGGCTGCCGTTGAACGTGATCTTGCAGCGGGTGAGGATCCCGACCCCGAGCGAGTGCCGCGAGCCCGGGTTGTCGATCTCGACTTCCTTGACGCCCATCTCGTAGAGAAGCCAGCGGAGCTCGAGGTTGATCGTGCGGGTCGTGAGCTCCTTGGCGTCGAACCGTGCGCGCTCGCCGTCGATCTCGGAGATCTTCGGCACGTCCGCGAACGGCTCGGCGAGGCCCCGCGCGTCGTAGGTGATCCGTCGCTTTCCTACCGCTGCCACACCAGCACCTCTCGCTCGTAGGGGTCGTAGGTGTCGATCTCACGCTCGAGGATTGCCCGGATGGCGATCTCCTCGGAAGCGATCGCCACGAGATCCTCCGATTCGTAGAGGACGAGGGGCTTGGCCGCCAGCTCGTCCTTCGCCACACCGAGCTCGTCCTTCGTCACGGCGATGTACGTGAAGACGCCGTCGAGCTCGTCCAGAGACGTACGCATCGCCTCCTCGAGCGTCGCGCCCTCGCTCATCTCCTGGGCGAGATACACGGCGATGATCTCCGAGTCGCATTCCGACATGAACCGGCGCCCCGCCCGCTCGAGCCGGCGACGCCACATGAAGTAGTTCGTGAGCTGCCCGTTGTGGACGACCGCGACGTCCGAGTAGGGATAGGCCCAGTACGGATGGGCGCCCGCGATGTCCACCTCGGACTCCGTGGCCATCCGGACGTGGCCGATCGCGTGCGTGCCGGTGAAGGACGAGAGCCCGTACTGCTCGTGGACCGTCTCCGCGTCGCCGAGGTCCTTGACGATCTCGAGTGTGCGACCGAGGGAGAGCACCTCGGCCTCGGGAATGTCCTCCACGAAGTCGGCGAGCAGCTTCAGGTCGCCGTCGTAGGCGAAGGAGACGCGGAAGGCATACGGCGTCTCCTCTTCGACCTCGTGGATGCGAGCGCCGAGCGCCGCGAGTCTGGACTCGACCTCGAAGCGGTGCCGATGGAGCCGGTCCTCGAACTCGAAGTCGCGGGCGGTGTTGGCGTCCGCGAGCTTGTAGCGCATGATGAGGTTACCGTTTTCGGGGCTGCCGTACAGCGCGTACCCGGTCGAGTCCGGCCCGCGGTGCTTCATCGACTGGAGCATCCGCGTCATCTCGTCCCCGATCGGGTGCTGCGACCCGTCGCGGTAGATGATCCCTGCGATGCCGCACACTCAGATCACCTCCCGCAAGGTCTGCATCCGCAGGAGCGGATGCAGACCGTGGGTGCCGCCTGCGGCGGCAACATCCCTAGAGCGGGCCGCTCCGCCGCCGTGGCCGTGGGCAACCACAGTCACGGAAGCACATCCAGGTATTCCTGCATGTCCCAGTCGGAGACGGTCGCGCAGTAGCGCTCCCACTCGTCCCGCTTGTAGTGCATGAAAACACGGTACATCTCTCCGGGCAGAGCGCCCTTGACAACTTCGTCGGCCTCGAGCGCCTCGAGTGCCTCCCCGAGCGTCATCGGCACGCGTGTGACCTGCTTGCCGGCCTCGATCGCCTCGTAGATGTTTCCTTCCTCCGGTGGACCCGGATCGAGCTTGCGCTGGATCCCGTCGTCCATCACCTTGATGAGCCCGGCCAGCGCGAGGTACGGATTGACCGAGGCGTCGACCGAGCGGTACTCGAAGCGATCGGGTGACGAGATCCTGAGAGCGGTCGTGCGATTCTGGTACCCCCAGTCGGCGAACACCGGCGCCCAGAACCCCGTCTCCCAGAAGCGGCGATAGGAGTTCACCGTCGGCGCCGTGACGCACGTCAGGCCGCGCAGGTGCTCCAGGATGCCGCCGACGGCGTGAAGTCCGGTCTGACTCGGCATGTGGATGTCGTCCGTGTCGGGGAGGAAGGCGTTCTCGTCGTCCTTCCACAGCGAGATGTTGGTGTGGCATCCGTTCGCGGAGACGCCCATGAAGGGCTTCGGCATGAAGCACGGGAAGGCGCCGAGCTCACGGCCGACCTGCTTGGCGATCTGCCGGAACGTGGAGAGGTTGTCGGCGGTCTTCTCTGCGCGGTCGAAGCCGAAGTTCAGCTCGATCTGGCCGGGCGCGTCCTCGTGGTCGCCCTGGATCATGTCCAGCCCCAGCTTCTGCCCGTACTCGACCATCTTGTGGATGATCGGCTGGAGCTCGGAGAACTGGTCGATGTGGTAGCAGTAGGGCTTCGTCTTGCCCTCGATCGAGGGCGTGCCGTCGGGATTCAGCTTGAGCCACATCATCTCCGGCTCCATCCCGGCCCTCAGGTGCATGCCGGTTCTCTGCTCGACCTCCTCCTGGATGCGGCGCAGGTTCCCCCGGGAGTCCGAGGTGAGCACCTCGCCGGGTCCGTCGCGGTCCTCGCGATTGCGGAAGCACGTACACCAGACGCGGGCCACGCGGGAGTCCCACGGAAGCACGGCGAAGGTCTCGGGCTCGGGGATGCCGACGAGCTCCCAGGCCTCGGGGCCGTAGCCGATGTAGTTCCCGTGGCGGTCGACGAAGAGGTTCGCCGTCGAGCCGTAGACGAGCTGGAAGCCCTTCTGGGCGATTGTCTCCCAGTGAGGCGCCGGAACGCCCTTGCCCATGATCCGGCCGGTGACGGAGACGAACTGGTAGTAGATGTAGGTGACGCCCTCGGCGTCGATCTTCTTCCGGACTTCCTTTACGTGCTCGGTACGTCCTTCGGCCTCGACGAAGCGCTTCAGGTCGGTCGCCACCCTCTCCTCCTTTTCTCCCGCGTCCGAGATCGGTCGGCGGGAGCGTAGTCAGCGGATGGCGCTCGTGCACGTCGAACGGGGCCGGCTCGGGGCCGACCCCGCTCCGACGTTCGTCAGTGCACCAGCAGGACGTCGCAGTTTGCGCGATGCGCGACGTCCTCGCTGACGCCGCCGAGAATCCGCGACAGGTGAGGATGATGGCTCATCCCCAGCACGATCAGGTCGGCGCCCTGTTTGTCCGCAAGGTCGACGATGGCGTCGCCGGGCTCTCCGAGGCCGGTGACGGCCTTCGCGTCGATGCCGCGCTCCGTGAGGATCGCGGTTGCGTCTCGCGCGAGCTCCCTGTGTCGTTCCGGCGGGTCAGCCGGATCGTACGGGCCGATTCCT
Organism: Gaiellaceae bacterium; assembly: GCA_035293125.1. Classification (GTDB taxonomy): domain Bacteria; phylum Actinomycetota; class Thermoleophilia; order Gaiellales; family Gaiellaceae; genus GMQP-bins7. The sequence continues at coordinate 4,286 of DATDOS010000007.1, forward strand.
CGTCCCGCGAGGTGCATGACGGGGGCGACGCTCGTGACGATGACCTTGGCGCCGAGTAGCTTGGCCAGCTCGGCGGTCTTCTGGAGCGCCCTGCCTGCCTCGGGCGACTCGTCGTATGCGAGAACGAATGTCCTCATCTCGAACCTCCTTTCGTAACACCCATCGTCGTTCCGGAGGTCCATTGATGCATCGGGCGTCGCTACCGAGCCGCGAGCGGTTTTCTACGGATGGCTGTGATGGTCGATGCCACGATCTCGCGCGTCGGGATGCGCGATCTGGCGCGTCGGGGGCTGCTTCCGGCCGGGCTGAGGCCAGATAACGGCCTCGCGCTCCGGAGATGGCGATCTCAGGGCATCGACCATCTACCCTGTAGCCCCGTGAGCGAGCCGAAGACCGAGTACCTGACCTCCGCGCAGCGAACAGAGCTCGAAGCCGAGCTGGCGGAGCTCGAAGGCCCGCGCCGCAAGGCGGCATCGGAGGCGATCAAGCACGCGCGCGAGTTCGGCGACCTGGCCGAGAACTTCGAGTACCACGCCGCGAAGAACGAGCAAGGCTTGCTCGAGCGCCGGATCCACGTCTTGCGGGAGCGGTTGCGCCATGCGGTCACGGTCGAGCACGACACCGACGAGCACGTCGGGGTTGGCTCGATCGTCGAGATCGCGGACGAGGACGGGGAGACGATGGAGGTCGAGATCTCGGCTCTCGGGGGTGTGGCGCCCGACTCGCCGCTCGGGCGGGCGCTCATGGGGGCGGCGGTCGGCGACGTCGTCGACGTCGAGGCGCCGCGCGGGTCCTGGAAGGCCCGAGTGCTCGCGATTCGGCGCGCATAGAATCGCCACGGTGCGGGGAGCGATCGTTACCGGAGCCGGTAGCGGCATCGGCGCGGCGATCGCACGCCGGCTCGCTCGGGACGGCTATGGGCTCGTCCTCTCGGGCCGTCGCCGGGAGCCACTCCAGGCGGTTGCCTCGGAGCTCGGGTACGCGGACGTCGTGGCCGGCGACGTCGGCGATCCCGAGCACGCCGAAGCTCTTGTTGCGACGGTCCGTGAAGCATTCGGCGGGGTCGACGCTCTCGTGCTGAACGCAGGCGTCGGCGATTCCGCGGCCGTGGGAGAGGACACCCCCGAGGGCTGGGACCGAACCATGCGTACTAACCTGACCGGGGCGTTCCTCGTTGCCCGCGCGGCGCTTCCGTCACTGGTCGAGCGGCGGGGTGGGCTCGTCGCTGTCGCGTCGATCAACGCCCAGCGGGCCGGGCCCGGTTGGGCGTCCTACTGCGCCTCGAAGGCCGGTCTCGTCATGCTCGTGCAGTCGATGGCGAACGACTACGGCCCGCTCGGTGTGCGGGCGAACGCCGTCTGTCCCGGCTGGGTGCGGACGCCGATGGGGGACGCCGACATGAGCGAGCTTGCCGCCCTGCGAGGGATCTCGCTCGAAGAGGCCTACGAGCTGGCGCACGCGACTGTGCCCCTGCGCCGTCCCGCGGAGCCGGAGGAGGTTGCGGCCGTCGTCGCCTTCCTACTCTCGGACGAGGCGAGCTACGTCACCGGCGCCGCACTGCCCGTGGACGGGGGCACCCTGGTCGTCGATCCGTCTGCGACCGCATGGATGGGGCCCTGAGCGTCGCCCCCGAGCGCCTGCTCGAACTGCAGGTGCGGGAGGAGACGCGCTTCGCGGACACGCACCCGCGCTCGCGCGAGCTTGCCGAACGGGCGGCGGAGAGCCTCTTCGAGGGCGTGCCGATGCACTGGATGCGCAAGTGGCCCGGCGGCTTCCCGGTCTTCGTTCGGGAGGCCAGGGGCGCTCGGTTCACCGATGTCGACGGCATCGAGTACGTCGACTTCTGCCTCGGGGATACAGGCGCGATGACGGGCCACGCTCCCGAACCGACACTGCGTGCGATCGCCGAGCAGGCCGCGAAGGGCATCACGCTCATGCTTCCGAGCGAGGACGCCCTCTGGGTCTCGCAGGAGCTCACGCGACGGTTCGGCGTCCCGGCCTGGCAGTTCGCGCTCACCGCGACGGATGCAAACCGCTTCTCGATCCGGCTCGCGCGTCATCTGACCAGGCGGCCGAAGGTCCTCGTCTTCGACTGGTGTTACCACGGCACCGTCGACGAGGCGTTCGCGACGCTTCGCGACGGTGTCGTCGGCCCGCGGAGCGGCAACCTCGGCCCGCCGGTGAACCCGGCCGAGACGACCCGCGTCGTCGAGTTCAACGACGTCGAAGCGCTCGAGCGCGAGCTCGCTACCGGCGACGTCGCCGTGGTGCTGACCGAACCGGCCCTGACCAACATCGGCATCGTCCATCCCGAGCCCGGGTTCCACGACGCCCTGCGCGAACTGACGCGGAGGCACGGCGTGCTCCTTGCGATCGACGAGACGCACACGATCTGCTGCGGCCCGGGCGGGTTCACCGCAGCGCACGGGCTGCAGCCCGACATCGTCACGATCGGGAAGCCGATCGCGGGTGGTGTGCCCGCGGCCGCATACGGGTTCTCGGAGGAGGTCGCTGCGCGGCTCGCCGGGACGATCGAGCTCGAGGACGTCGACGTGGGCGGGATCGGCGGGACGCTGGCCGCCAATGCGCTGTCACTCGCGGCGACGCGGGCGACCCTCGCCGAGGTGCTCACAGCGGAGGCGTTCGCGCGGATGATCCCGCTCGCGGAGCGCTGGACGGAGGGTGTCGAGGCCGGGATTGCGGACGCGGGGCTCCCCTGGCACGTCACGCGACTCGGCTGCCGCGCGGAGTATCTCTTCGGCCCCGACCGGCCGCGGAACGGAGCCGAGGCGCACGATGCCGGCGACTTCGCTCTCGAGCGCTACATGCATCTCTTCGCCCTCAACCGCGGGATCCTGCTGACGCCGTTCCACAACATGGCACTCATGTCGCCCGCGACGACGGAGGCCGACGTCGACCGTCACACCGAGGTCTTCCGCGAGGCGGTCCTCGAGCTCGCCGGCTCGCTGTAGCTCTCAGGCCGTCGGCACCGCGACGGCGTGACCGAGGGACAGGGCCGCCCGCGCCAAGGCGCCGTCGGCTGCGACGAGCACGGAGTCCTCCGACTCGACCCGCTCATAGGAGGCGAGGTGCACCGCGTCCGACCCGCGAAGCCCTGTCCTAGCGAGTTCTCCGGCCCGCTCGGCAACGGCCTCGCTCAACTCGAGCGGCTCGACCTCGGCGAGGAGCCGACGCAGGACGTCGAACGCCCTCGTCACTCCTGCGGGGCTGAGCCGGCGATCCCGGCGCGCGCGGGAGACCGCAGCGTTCACTTCGGGTATGAGAAGCGTCGACGCCTGGATCCACGAAGCCGAGGTGAAGAGATCGCGAGCCCGATCGGTGCCCGGCTCGTCGAGCACGAGCTTCACGAACGCGGACGAGTCGAAATACGCGATCAGCGGCGATCCTCGAGCAGCTGCTCGCTGATCAGCGGGCCGTCTCCCTGCAACTGGATCGGCGGCGGGAGCGTCGTGCTCTTCGGTCGCCTCGCGGGTTTGACGATGCCTTCGCGAATCAGCCGAGCATGGTGTGCCTCCTCGTCGCTGACGGGGCCAAGGCGGGCAACGGGGTGCCCGTGGTCGGTGACGATCACCTCGGTGCCGGCGCGCACGCGGGCCACGTAGCGACTCAGGTTGAGGCGGAGCTCGCGGATGCCGACTTCCACTCGTGCCATTGTAGTGCCGAGAGTAACAGGATTGTAGTGCCTAGTCGGGACGTGTCCTCTCGTACGTGACGAACGCGAACGGCGTCCCGTCCTCCGACACGCGCTCCTCGCGGGTCGTCTCTTCGAACGCGGTGCGATCCCACTCGGGGAAGTACGTGTCGCCCTCGACCTCTGCGTCGACCTCGGTCAGCAGGAGCTCGTCCGTCAGCGGGAGCGCGGTGGCGTAGAGCTCGGCGCCGCCGATCACGAACACCTGCGGCGCGCCCTCCAGCAGGCGGAGCGCGTCGTCGAGCGAGCCCGCGCGCTCTGCGCCGTCGGCGTGCCAGGCAGGGTTGCGGGTCACCACTACGCTTCGCCGGCCCGGGAGTGGGCGGAAGCGGTCGGGGAGGGAGTCCCACGTTCGTCTCCCCATGACGACGGGGTGTCCCATCGTCAGCGTCCGGAAGTGTTGCGCGTCCTCCGGGATCCGCCACGGGATCGTGTTCTTACGGCCGATCACACCGCCTCGCGCGACAGCCGCCACGAGCGAGACCTTCACACCGCGACAGGTGCCCTGATCGCCGGGTGATGCTGGTAGTCGACCACCTCGAAGTCCTCGAGGGCGTAGTCGAAGATCGAGACCGGGCGGCGGCGGAGGACGAGAAACGGGTACGGAAACGGATCGCGCGCGAGGAGCGTCTCCACCTGCTCGCGGTGGTTGTCGTAGACGTGGCAGTCGCCGCCCGTCCAGACGAGCTCGCCGGGGACGAGGTCGCACTGCTGGGCGAGCATGTGCGTGAGCAGTGCGTAGCTCGCGATGTTGAAAGGCACGCCGAGGAAGACGTCGGCGCTGCGCTGGTAGAGCTGGCACGAGAGCCGCTCGCCGGCCGAGACGTGGAACTGGAAGAACGCGTGGCACGGGGCGAGCGCCATCTTCGGCAACTCCGCGACGTTCCACGCGCTCACGACGATGCGCCGCGAGTCGGGCTCCTCACGGAGCAGACGCACGACTTCGGTGATCTGGTCGACGCGCCCTCCGTCCGGAGTCGGCCAGCTGCGCCATTGGACCCCGTAGACGGGCCCGAGGTCGCCGTGCTCATCGGCCCACTCGTCCCAGATCGTGACGCCGTGCTCCTGGAGCCAGCGGACGTTCGAGTCGCCGCGCAGGAACCAGAGGAGCTCGTACGCGACCGACGGAAAGTGCACCTTCTTCGTCGTCACGAGCGGGAAGCCCTCGGAGAGGTCGAAGCGCATCTGGTAGCCGAACGCGCTGACGGTTCCCGTCCCCGTCCGGTCCTGCTTGGGGACGCCCGTCGTCACGACGTGACGCACGAAGTCCTCGTACTGGGTGCGAGCCGGGCGCTCAGACACGTCGAGATCGACGATAGCTCCCCGCTCGGAGGCCACGCCACCGTGGACGCGGATCGTCTGCGTCGCCGTCAGGTCGTCAGAAGCGGTGTGGTCGAGCCCTCCTCGACGACGACCCAGCCGTCGAAGTCCGTGAAGCGGTAAGGCGCGTTCATCGGCACTCTTGCCGAGCCTTCGGGATCGGTGAGGAAGCTCCCGCAGAGAGCGGCGAGCTTGCCCTCCTTCGTCAGCCACAGCTCGTATGGGCGTCCGCTCGCGGCAGGCTCGAGTCCCTCGACGATCAACTCCATCGGCCAGTTGCCGGCCTCGTCGACGTCGAACACGGTGAGCGAAGCATTCGCAAGACCTGCAGCTGAAGTTCCATTCATTGCCACCACGAGGTCGACCGAGCGGCCGTCGGACCGGTCGCCGACGACGACGCCGACAGCGAACACCCCGAGCGCGAGCGCGGCTGCGATCGCGAGCAAGACCCCGCGACGTCGCCGCGTGTGTGGCACCACGGGAGCAGGCGCCGAGAGCTCGGGCGGCGGCCCAGCTTCGACGAGCAGCTCGTGGACGCGGAGGAGCCGCTCGCGCTCGGTGGTGTCGAGGTCCGTGCCGACGAGCTCGTCGAAGTTTGGCCCGCGATCGCTCATCGCAGCTCCTCTTCGAGCGCATCCGCGAGCCGTGCGAGTGCGCTTCGCGTCCGCGTCTTGACCGTGCCGAGCGGAATCCCGAGTGACGCGGCGATCTCGCTTTGGGACAGCCCGCGCCAGTAGGCGAGCTCGATCACGGGCCGCTCGTGCTCGGGCAGGACCTCGAGCGCGCGATGCACCCGCCATGCCGTCCACGACGCCTCGGCCCGATCGGACGGGTCCGGGCCGCTTCCCGGCCCGTCCTCGAGCTCCGCGACCGGACCCGGCGTGCGGCGCAACCCGTCGGTGATCGCATTGCGCGCGACGGCGTAGAGCCAGGGCGCGCCGCTCCCTCGGCCAGGATCGTAGGTCCGTGCCGACCGCCAGATGGCGACGAATGCGTCCTGGGTGGCGTCCTCGGCTCGTCCTCGATCTCCGAGTCGGCGCAACGCCAGGCCGAGCACGGCGCGCGCATAGCGGCGGTAGAGCTCGTCGAACGCGCGCCGGTCGCCGCCGGCGACGCGCTCGATCAGCTGGCCGTCTGTCGGTTCGGGGAGCTCCACTTCCTGCATGATCGCGCCTCGAGTCGGGGTCTGGCTGAAGCCAGACCCCGGGCTCAGCAATCTGGCCGGGACCGCGAGCGACGTAGCCATGTTGATTGCTACGCGCTCACGATCGAGGCGGATTGCGATGGCCTACCGGGCGGCCTCGTAGCGGGCGGCTACGGCGTCCCAGTCGACGACGTTCCACCAGGCCTGGAGGTAGTCCGGGCGGCGGTTCTGGTAGTTGAGGTAGTAGGCGTGCTCCCAGACGTCGATGCCGAGGAGCGGCGTCTCTCCTTCCATCACCGGAGTGTCCTGGTTCGGCGTGGACTTCACGGCGAGCCCGGTCCCGTCCCAGACGAGCCAAGTCCAGCCTGAGCCGAAGCGCTTCACACCGGCGTCGTTGACCGCAGCCTTCAATTCGTCGAGGCCGCCGAACGTCGAGGCGATCGCGTCGGCGAGCGCACCCGACGGCTCGCCGCCGCCGTTCGGCCCCATGATCTCCCAGAAGAGCGTGTGGTTGGCGTGCCCGCCGCCGTTGTTGCGCACCGCCATGCGCTTGTCCTCGGGGAGGATGTCGAGGTTCCCGAGCACCGAGTCGATCGGCCGGTCCATCCACTCCGTGCCCTCGAGCGCGGCGTTCAGGTTGGTGACGTAGGCCGCGTGATGCTTGTCGTGGTGAATCTCCATCGTGCGCGCGTCGATGTGCGGCTCGAGCGCGTCGAAGTCGTACGAAAGCGGGGGGACGCTGTACGCCATCTGCCTGCTCCTCTCCTCGGGTAGGACTCCCTCAGAAGGATATGCTCCGCGGCGTTCCGTCGAGCCCGAGGAGTCGCCGAATGACCAGTTTCGTGGAGATCAGGCCCCGTGAGCTGAAGCCCGCGCTCTTGGAGCTCGACGGGATCTCACGTACGACGATCGAGGCCCACTACCGCCTCTACCAGGGATACGTGACGAAGCGAAACGAGATCCTCGGACGCCTCGCGGGCGTGGATCTCGGGGCGGCGAACCAGGTCTACTCCGAGCTTCGCGCGCTGAAGGTCGATCTCACCTTCGCGATCGGCGGAATCAAGAACCACGAGATCTACTTCGAGCACCTCGGCGGCGAGGGCGGCGACCCGGACGGCCCGATCGGTGCGCGCATCGAGCGCGACTTCGGCTCCGCCGATGCCTGGCGCGCGGATCTCAGAGCGAGCGGGATGGCCGGCCGTGGGTGGGCCTGGACGGCGTACGACTGGGACGAGGGCCGTCTCTTCAACTATGTGGGCGACGCCCAGAACACGTTCCCCGTCTGGAACGCGACGCCGCTCGTCGCTCTCGACGTGTACGAGCACGCGTACTTCCTCGACTACCAGACCGACCGTGCGGCCTATATCGATGCGTTCCTGGAGAACCTCGACTGGGGCGTGGTCAACCACTGGGTCGACGCCTACCGCATCCCGATGGAGTAGGCGGCTGAGTGGGACGCAAGCGCAGCGGCCGCGAAGCGGACGCCTTCAGGGGTTGTTTCGCGACCGGAGTCCGCGCTAGCGGACTTCGGTTTCGCGAGTGACGGACCTACTTGTAGTTCCGTTCGCGTACCTCCTCGGCTCGCTGCCGTTCGGGTACTGGCTGCCGCGCATCTTTCGCGGCGAGGACATCCGTACGCACGGCAGCGGGAACGTCGGTGCGTCGAACGTGTTCCGGGTCTACGGGCGCAGGCTCGGGGCAGCCGTCGCCGTCCTCGACGTGGCGAAGGGGTTCGCGGCAGCACTGCTCGGGATCTGGGCCGGGGGAGCGCTCGTCGGCATCCTCGCCGGCTCGGCGGCGATGATCGGCCACGCGCGGCCGATCTTCCTCCGCTTCCAGAAGGGCGGAAAGATGGTCGCGACGGCTGGCGGTGCGACGTTCGCGCTCGCCCCCCTCGCTGCGTTCTGCTGCATCGGCGTCTGGCTCGTCGTCTTCCTGCTGACCCGCTACGCGTCACTCGCTTCGATTGCGACGGCCCTCGGGCTCGCGGTCTTCGTCGTGCTCTTCGACTACCCGTGGCCTGTCGTCGTGTTCGGGATCGCCGGGGCGGCCGCCGTGATCTTCATGCACCGCCAGAACATCCGCCGGCTTCTCGCCGGCACCGAGCACCGGTTCGAGCTTCGGCGTCCCCGCCGCGTCTAGCGCGACAGCCAGTCGGCCAGCGTCGTCTGGCGCGGGCTGGGCTCGCCGGTCGCGAGCTCACCTCGGAGCTCGCCGACAGTCCCGAAACGCTCGGCGACGACGTCGTGCGTGTGGATCGTCTCGAAGTTCACTTGGCGCGAGAGGAGAAAGTCGGTGTCGGCGAGCTGGGGGAGCGTCTCGAGCGCGTCCCGGAGCGCGTGTCGAACCGAGTCCTCGACGAATCGCGGCTGTAGGTGCGCGTGCTCGACGACGAAGAGCTCGTCCGGGCGCTTGAGGAGGTCGTAGATGGGAGCGCTCATCGAGCGCTCGGCGACGTCGACGAGCACCTCCGCGTCGAGGTCGTGCTCCGTGCCGACGAAGAGCGTCTGGCGCCCGCGCTGGTTGTGCGTGGCGATGGGGACGAGCTCGAGGATCCGCTCGATGTCGCTCGCGTCGAACCCTGCTTCGAGCAATCGTTCGGAGGCACGGTTGCGAACGAGCCCCTGCGCGCAGGGGCACGCGTTGATGCCTGTCGCCTCGACACCGACCGCCCGGCGCGTTCCCGCCTCGGAAGCAGCAGCGATCCCGCAGAGCGTGACCATCTCCTGCGTCGCGAGCTGCGTGACGGGAGTGCGGCGATGGACCGGCCACTGGGCGCGGATCCAGACCTCCGCACGGAGCGCTCCCTGGCGCTCGACGACCCGACTGGCGATGTGCTCGGCGAGCACCTCGACGAGGAGAGCCTCTCGTTCGACGACGAGCTCGATCGCCTCCTCGAAGAGCTCGGGGAAGCGCGACATGTGCACGCCCTTCTGGTCCGCCGCGAGGTCGACGGTGCAGTCGATCACCGCGGCCATGACGGTCTCGGCATCGCCGCGGCGAATTCGCACCGCCTTCTGCGCGCCCGTCACGCCCGCGCGGGAGAGCGCGAGCGCGATCTCGGGCGACGATGCCTGGAGGTCCTGGTCGAGCTTCAGGAGGTCGCTCACGCCGGCCACGGTACCAGCGCGATGTCAGCGTAAGAGGCGCGAAAGGCGGCGATCCTTGAGCAAGCGGCCGCCGGTCTGACAGGCCGGGCAGTAGTAGATCGTGTGCTCCTCGAAGTCGACGCGCGCGATCGGCGTTCCGCATTGCGGGCAGGGCTCGCCGAGTCGGTTGTGCACGCGGTAGACGTCTGTGTCTCCCTTGCCGCGCCCGCGCAGCTCGAGTGCACGCGCGAGGTCTTCCCGAATCGCCTCGGCAAGCCGCTCGACCTCCTCGGGGGTCAGCTCCGTCGACGTCTTGAACGGTGAAAGGCCCGCGCGGAGGAGGATCTCGTTCGCGTGCGCTCTGCCGATGCCGGCGATCGCACGCTGGTCGCGGAGCAGCGGGTGCAGCTGCCGCCGCTCGCGCGCCAGGATCTCACCGAGCGCAGCCGCGTCGAGCTCGAGCGCGTCGGGGCCGAGGTGCGCAAGGTCGGCCTCGATGCGCTCGGGCGTCGCAAGCCACACGCCTGCCCGCTTCTTCTTCCCGGCCTCGGTGAGCACGAGCTCGCCGCCGTCGGAGAACCGAAGTCGGAACATCGGCGTCTTCGGGCCCTTCGCACCTGGCGCGAGATGGCGGAGGCGGCCGGCGCTCATGAGGTGCACTCGCACCACGAGCTCGCCGTCCTCAGTCGGGAAGAGAAGGTTCTTCCCGCGGCGGCGCGCTCCCACGAGCCTACGGCCCTCGAGGGTCGAGAGCGGCGGATCGGCGGTCTTCAGGGTCGCGATGTGCGCGGGCCCCGCACGCTCGATCGGCACGGACGAAACGAGCGGGTCGAGCTCCCGCACCCACGCTTCGACCTCGGGTAGCTCAGGCACTCGCCGGCTCTGCGACGACGTCCATCGGCGCGGTCGGCATGGCGCGGACGCTCCGCATCGGCGAGAAGAGGATCCAGAGGAACGCGCTCCCCGCGCCGACAGCTCCGACGGCGATGGTCTCTCGCAGGCCGATCCACGTGGCCAGGGCGCCGCCCGAGAGGTTCCCGACCGGAATCGTCCCCCAGACGATGAAGCGCATCACGGAGTTCATGCGGCCCTGCAGTCGCTCCGGGCAGATGGCCTGCCTGAAGCTGACCTGGTTGATGTTGTAGACGACGAGGATGAAGCCCGTCACGAGCCCGGACACGACGAGGAAGGGAATCGGCGCGGCCACCGGCGCGATGGCGATCAGGAGCATCGCGGGCCCTTCGAGAAACGCGGCCCCGAGGGTCGTCGGTCCGACCCCGAACCTGCCCGTCAGCCGGCGCGCGGTGAGTGCCGCGACCAGTGATCCGATGCTTCCGATCGAGAACACGATCCCGATGACCCCTGGCGAGAGATCGAGCACCCGGACGTAGTACACGAGGACGATCGAGAAGCCGACGCTGAAGAAGAAGTTCGCGGTCGCGGTGCATCCGGCCTGCGCGCGAAGGTACGGGTTGCCGAGCACGAAACGCAGGCCCTCCTTCAACTCGGTCCACAGGCTCGGTTTCTGCTCCTTCGCGGCAGCGACGTGGCTCTCTTGACGATTGCGGATCCCGAGGATGAAGAGCCCGGAGCCCAGGAAGCTCACGGCGTCGACGAGGACCGCGTACGGCGCCGTGAAGATCTCGACGAGCGCGCCGCCCAGTCCCGGTCCGGCGATCTGGGCGGCCGAGCGGCTGATCTCCAGCTTCGAGTTGCCCTCGATGATCTGTTCTCGCTCGACGAGGGAGGGCAGGTACGACTGGTAGGCGACGTCGAAGAAGACGGTGCAGACGCCGTAGAGGAACCCCACGACGAAGAGCTGCAGCAGCGTCAGCACGTCGGTGACGTAGGCGACGGGGATCGTCGCGAGCAGTCCCGCGCGCCCGAGATCGGCGACGACGAGAATCGGCCGGCGCGGCCACCGGTCGACCCAGACACCGGCCGGGAGCGTGAAGAGGATGAACGGCAGGAAGAACACCGTTACGAGCGCGGCCACCTCGAATGCGCTTGCGTCGAGGACCAGGATCGCGACGAGCGGCATCGCGAGGTTCGAGACCTGGGTACCGAACTGGCTGATCGTCTCGGCCGACCAGAGCTTCAGGAAGTCGCGGTGCCGCCAGAGCCCACCCGTCGGCCACGCTCGCATGGCGGCGACACTAGCCGACTACGCTCTCGGGTCGTGGAACCGATCGTCGTCGAGGCAACGCGTGGCGGCGTGGTCGAAGCCAGACACCTCGTTCATGCGGTGGCCGTCTCAGGCGGGGAGATCGTGGAGGTCGCCGGCGACCCGGCGTTGGTCACCTTCCTCCGCAGCTCCGCCAAGCCGTTCCAGGCGCTCCCCGTGGTTCGCGCCCGACCCGATCTCGATGACGCCGAGGTCGCGATCGCCTGCGCGTCGCACCTCCA
>DATDOS010000008.1:0-13495 GCA_035293125.1 Gaiellaceae bacterium
CTCGCCGACGAGGTCAGGGGGGCTGTGCGCGAGCGCGGGCCGATCGCCTCGCGCGACTTCGACGGCAAGGGCGGCGGCGGAATGTGGAACTGGAAGCCGGCGAAGGTGATGCTCGAGGCGCTCTGGAACAGCGGAGAAGTGATCATCGCAGGTCGCGTCAGCGGCTTCCAGCGGCTCTACGACCTGGCCGAGCGCGTGATTCCGCGCGAATTCCTGGAGGCTCCCGAGCCGGACGAGGCAGCGCGCCTGCGGGAGCTGGCGGCTCGCGCGGTCCGCGCGCGCGGCGCGCTCACCGAGTCGGGCGTCGTCGAGCATTGGCGCCTCAAGGGTGGCGTCGCGCGGATCCGCCCAGCCGTGGACGCTCTCGTCCGCGAGGGTGCTCTCGAGCGCGTTCGGGTCGAGGACAGAGGACCCGACGCGCTCGTACCGGCGGGCGCCGATCTCGACCCGGCGAGGCCGACCGCAGCCGCGCTTCTGTCGCCCTTCGACAACCTGCTCTGGGACCGCCCCTTCGCCCAGCGGATCTTCGGCTTCGACCACCTGATCGAGGTCTACAAACCCTCGCCGGAGCGGCAGTACGGCTACTACGTGCTGCCGCTTCTCTGGCGAGACCGGATCGTCGGCCGCGCAGATCTCAAGGCGGAGCGGCGCGAAGGCACGCTCGTCGTCAAGGCACTCCACCTCGAGCGGGGAGTGCGACGCTCGGGTGCGCTCGACGACGCCCTCGAGCGAGCGCTCGAGCGGCTTCGGCAGGTCATCGGCCTCGAGCGGGTCGTACGGTGAGGCTCGTCTCCCGGGAGGAGGCACGGCGAATCGCCGTTCGCGCGCAGCTCCTCGACGGGTCGGCGACGAGCATCCTGGACACGGTCCGGCAACTCGGCTTCCTGCAGATCGACCCGATCTCGACGGTTGCGACGCCACAAGCGCTCGTCCTCTGGAGCCGGCTCGGCACATACGACGTCGCCGAGCTCGACCGGCTGCTATGGAACGAGAAGAAGCTCTTCGAGTGGAACGCGTACATCTGGCCGATCGAGGCCCTGCCGCTCATCAGAGCGCGGATGCGGCGCCGGACGGGGAAGTACGCGTGGGAGCGACGGGGTACCGAGTTCCTGCAGACGAACGCGGGCTACAAGCGATACGTCCTCAAAGAGCTCGAGCGAAGGGGGCCGCTACTGTCGCGGGAGCTCGGCGACGATTCGGTCAGGACCTGGAAGTCGCATGGCTGGCACGGCAGCCGTAACACGAGCGTGATGCTCGACATCCTCCACGGACGCGGCGTCGTCGCCGTTGCCGGGCGTCGGAACGGTCAGCGGTTGTGGGATCTCGCCGAGCGCTGGTACCCGGAGACCGAAACGATCCCGCTGCAAGAGGCCGACCGGCTGCTCGCGGAGCGGCGCTTCCGTGCGCTCGGCGTCAGGCTCGGCCGCGACGGGTGGGAGGCCCACCCGGATGCGACCGACGGCCCGGTCCCGGACGGCGTGACGTTCCTCTCGCCGTTCGACCGGCTGATCCACGATCGCGACCGTGCCGAAGCGCTCTTCGACTTCCGCTACCGACTCGAGATGTACGTCCCGAAGGCGAAGCGGGAGTACGGGTACTACGTGCTCCCGATCCTCGTCGGCGACCAGCTCGTCGGCCGCATCGAGCCGCGCTTCGACGGCAGGACAAGGACGCTCGAGGTGCTCGGAGCCTGGGGCGATACCTCGCGGGCAGACGAAGCGCTCGCGAGCCTCGCTGCCTTCCTCGGAACCCAGGAGATCAAGCCGTGACTCTTTCTCCCAAGTTACAACTTGTAACTTGCGCGGAAGTGCGTCAGTAGCATCCTCGGGGATGGAGTTCGAGACGCGGGCGATTCACGAGGGGCAGGAGCCGGATCCGGCGACGGGCGCGGTGACGACGCCGATCTACCAGACGTCCACCTTCGTGCAGGAGGCGGTCGGCGTCCACAAGGGGTACGACTACGCGCGGGTCGCCAACCCCACGCGCACGGCTCTCCAGGATTGCCTCGCATCCCTCGAGGGAGCCGCCCACGGGCACGCCTTCTCGGCCGGCCTCGGGGCGGCGACGACGCTGATGCACCTGCTCTCGCCCGGGGACCACGTCGTCGCGGTGAACGACGTGTACGGCGGGATCTACCGGATGTTCTCCCAGGTGTACGAGCCGAAGGGTTACCGCTTCACGTTTCTCTCGCCCGAGGAGATCTCGACCGGCCTCGCGGAGCACCTCGACGAGCGAACGCGGTTCGTCTGGCTCGAGACGCCGACGAATCCGCTGCTCAACATCGTCGACATCCAGGCGGCGTCGGCAGCCGCGCACGAAGCGGGCGCGCTCGTCGTCGTCGACAACACGTTCGCCACGCCGTACCTTCAGCAGCCGCTCTCGCTCGGCGCCGACCTCGCGCTCCACTCGACGACGAAGTACCTCGGCGGACACTCGGACGTCGTGGGTGGCTTCGTCGCGACGAACGATGCCGCGATCTCGGAGCAACTCGCGTTCCTCCAGAAGTCGCTCGGCGCCGTACCCGGCCCCTTCGACTGCTGGCTCGTGCTCCGTGGCGTCAAGACGCTCGCGGTACGCATGGACCGGCACTGCCTGAACGCGTCGGCGGTCGCCGCCTACCTCGAGCAGCACCCACGCGTGGAGCGAGTGCTCTATCCGGGCCTGGCCACGCACCCGGGCCACGAGATCGCCGCCCGGCAGATGCGGGGCTTCGGTGGCATGGTCTCCTTCCTCGTCGAAGACGAGCAGGAAGCAGTCGATCTCGTCGCTCGTACCCGCATCTGGAAGCTCGCCGAGAGTCTCGGCGGCGTGGAGAGCCTGATCGAGCACCCGGCACGAATGACGCACGCGTCGACGGCCGACGCGCCGTTCGCGGTGCCGCCGACGCTCATCCGGCTCTCGGTAGGCATCGAGTCGGCGGACGACCTGATCGCCGACCTCGAGGCTGCGCTCGCCGGATGACGATCGAGCCGATCGACCTCCTGCACCAGCGGCCCGGGATCATCGGCTGCTACCTGCTCGAGACCGAGGACGGGCCGGCCCTCTTCGACTGCGGCCCGACGACGTGCGTCGCGCACCTGAAGGCCGGGCTCCGCAATCGCGGCCTGGAGCTCCAGGACATCCGGCACCTGCTCCTCTCCCACATCCACCTCGACCACGCCGGAGCTGCGGGCACGCTCGTCCGCGAGCACCCGGGACTCCAAGTGCATGTCTCCGAGATCGGTGCGCCGCACGTGATCGATCCGGCGAAGCTCGAGGCGAGCGCGCGTCGGCTCTACGGCGACGCGTTCGACGCTCTCTGGGGCGAGCTGGCGCCGGTCCCGGCCGCGAACGTCCACGTTGTCGGGGATCGCGTCGTCGGGCTCGAGTGCTTTCCGACCCCCGGCCATGCGTGGCACCACGTCTCGTGCCTCGACACCGACGGGACGCTCTACGCCGGTGACGCGGCGGGAGTTCGCATCGCGTCGGGGCAGTTCGTCATGCCTCCGTGCCCCCCGCCGGAGCTCGACCTCGAAGCCTGGGAGCGGACGATCGACGAGATCGAGCGCCGCGCCCCGGGTCGCCTCGCGCTCATCCACTTCGGAGCGTTCGACGATGTCGAGGCGCATCTCACCTCGCTTCGCGAGACACTCGGTCGCTGGGCAGAGCGCGTCGAGGACGGGATGGACGAGCAGACATTCGTCGCCGCGGCCCGCTACGACGTCGCACAGACGGATCCAGACCTCGCCGACGAGTACGACCGCGCCGCGCCGTATTGGCACCACTACCGCGGCCTCGAGCGCTACTGGAGGAAGCGCCGCGACGCAGCCGTCGCATCGTCGTAGGCCGCCCTACTCGCGCAGTGCGTGGGCCTCGAGGTCGGCCATCGAGACGAACTCGAGCGCCGAGGCATGCGTCGCCTCGAGCACGACCGGGGCGGCAACGCCCGCTTCGAGGGCCTCTTGCCAGCGCGCGGCGACGACGCACCAGCGATCGCCCGGCTCGAGGCCGGGGAACATCCACTGCGGCTGGGGGGTGACGAGGTCGTTCCCGCGGGACACCGAGAAGGAGAGGAACTCCTCGGTCATGACGGCGCAGACGACGTGGAAGCCGGCATCGACACCACCTGTATGGCAGTACCCATCGCGGTAGAAGCCAGTCAGCGGGTCGAAGCAGCAAGGCTCGAGATCGCCGCCGAGGACGTTCACCGCTCAAGACTACGGGGTCAGACCCGTGGGGTCTGACCCCATCAGGCCCAGCCGGTCACGAGCCAGCGGCCGCGGCGGAAGCGGGCCGTCATCAAGGTCAACCTCACGAGGATGAGGAGGACGAGCGCCGCCCAGACACCCCGTATCCCCCAGTCCCAGGCGAGCGACGCGAGAAGCACTCCGGCGCACGCAAGGAATGCGGCCACCATCGAGCCGGCGAGGAACGGCCCGTCACTCGCGCCGATCAGGATCCCGTCGAGCGCGAAGACTGCGCCGTTCAGAGGTTGCATCAGCGCAAAGAGCGGCCACAGGAGCGCCGCCTCGTCGAGCACGGCGGCGTCACCGGTGAACGCCCGAGGTAGCACGCTCGCGAGTACGAGCATCAGCGCCGCGAACGCGCCGCCGAGTGCGACCGAGAGCCAGATCATCCGCTCGCCCGCTCCGTAGGCGTCGTCTCTCCTCCCGGCGCCGAGCTCCCGCCCGACGATGATCTGGCCCGCGATCGCCACCGAGTCGAGGACGAGCGCGAGGAAGATCCAGAGCTGGAACGCGACCTGGTGTGCGGCGATCGAGGCGTCACCGAAGCGTGTCGCCGCCGCTCCCGCCAGCACGAACGAGCCCATGAGGGCCGTCGTCCGGATGAAGATCCACTTCCCCAGCGAGAGCACACGCCGTGCGAGGGCGATCCGGACGCGCGCTTCCCCCGGCTCGAGATGGCGGAGGATCACGACGATGAACGCCGCACCCATCCCGAGCTGCGCGAGCGCGGTTCCCCAAGCCGAGCCCTCGATCCCCCAGCCGAAGCCGTAAACGAAGAGCACCTCGAGCACGAGGTTCGCCACGTTCCCGGCGATGAGGATGACGAGCGGCGTTCGCAGGTCGGCGACCCCGCGCAGGTAGCCCTGCCCGCCGAGCGCGAGAAACGCGGCCGGAAACCCGATAGCCGCTATGCGGAGATACGTGACCGCATAGTCGGCCGCCTCCCTCTCGCCGCCCATGAGCGAGACGAGCGGCACCGCGAGCACCGCGACGAGCACGGAGACCGTGACGCCGAAGCCGAGCGAGAGCCAGACCGCCTGCGCCCCGAGCCTCCGCGCCGTTTCCCGCTCGCCCGCGCCTCCCGCCCGCGCCACCTGCGCGGTCGTGCCGTACTGGAGGAAGTTGAAGATCGCGAACAGGCCGCCGAGCACCGTGAACGCAATTCCGAGCGCGGCGAGCTGTGATCGCCCGAGGTGGCCGACGATCGCAGTGTCGACGAGGAGGTAGAGGGGCTCGGCGGCGAGTGCGCCCAGCGCGGGAAGAGCGAGCCTTACGATCTCGCGGTCGTACGGCGACCGCAGCCTCACGCGGGCGTGGCTTCGATCGTCGCCTCGTACGCGGCCACGTAGTTCGCCACCATGTTCTCCGGCGAGAACCGCTCTTCGACTTCCCGTCGAATCACGGCCGGATCGAGCGCGTCCGCCTGCTCCAGCACGGCGGGATCCTCCATGTCACGGTAGTTGTCGACGATGACTCCCGTCCTTCCGTCGTCGACGATCTCCGGAACCGCCCCACGCCGCGTCGAGATCACCGGCGTTCCACACGCCATGGCCTCGATCATCATGAGGCCGAACGGCTCCTCCCAGTCGATCGGAGAGATGAGGGCGCGCGCTCCCATCAGGAGCTCGACCTTGTCCGCGTGCCCGACCTCGCCCACGTACTCGATCGAGCCGCCGAGGTGGGGGCGGATGAACTCGTCGAAGTACCTGATCTCGAGCGGCTCGCGGCACTTGGCGGCGATCTTCAGCGGCAGCCCCGTCTCGAGCGCGACAGCGAGAGCTCGGTGCGCGCCCTTGTCCGGGCTCATGCGGCCGAGGAAGAGGAGGTAGTCGCCACCCGACTTCCGGCGGAACGGGTACAAGGAGAGGTCGAGCGCGTTCGGGCAGTTCGCGATCCAGGGAAGGTTCTGCTTCGGCTTGCGCTGGTTCATCGAGATCGAGATCAACTTGACCCTGGGCGCGAGAGAGACGACCTCTTCGTAGAACCGGCCCGGCCGTCCGTCGAGCGGGCCGTGGACCGTATGGCAGAACGGCACTTGCAGGAGCCCGCCGAGCGCGATTCCGAGAAGGCCCGTGTGGTCGTGGACGATGTCGAACTCGTTCGCGTGCCGGATCGCGTGCACCGTGTGCTGCATCTCCCAGTACGTGTGCCCGATCCACTCGCTCGGCGCCGTGGCGAAGACCGACTCCAGCCGGGCTCGGGTCTGCGAGTCGCCGGATGCGAAGAGGGTCACGTCGTGCCCGGCGTCGACGAGCCCGTCCGCGAGCAGCGCGACGACGCGCTCCGTCCCGCCGTATGCCTCTGGTGGAACCGGAAACCAGACGGGACAGATCAGCCCGACTCTCATGAGGCGCAAGACTGGAATCCGCTCGCGCGGATTCCAGTCGCGCGAAGATCCCTGAAGGCGGCCGCTTCGCGGCCGCTGCGCCTGTCCCTCACAACAATCCTCCGGCTACTGGCGCACTGGAATCCGCTCGCGCGGCCGGTTGCTGGCTCATGCTGGGGGAACGTCCCGGTTCCCCCAGACCCCCTCCACTGGTCCGCTTCGCGGCCGCGGCCGTGCGATTCCCGATCAGCCGGCTAGACACCTTCGGCAATGGTGACATGGCCGCGCTCGACCGCAACCGTCCACGTGCGGCCGTACGCTCGGACGCCCTCGATCCGGAGGCCGTCGAGCCAGCTCGGGAGCTCGTCCGTGACCGTGGACACGAGCCGCTGTCGCGCCCGGTCGGGCTCGATTCCGAGAAGGAGGCGCACCAGGAGGATCGGCGTACCGGCGGCCCATGCCTGGGGACGCGCTGCTGTCGGGTAGGCGATCGGGAACGGTGTCTCGCCCCGCGGGTAGCCCGCGAAGACCTCGGGGAGCGACCACTCGAAATGCCCGGCTGCCTCGATCAGGGCGCGCCCGATGCGGCGGGCCTCCTCGACGTAACCGTGGCGCGCGAGGCCCCAAGCAGCGAGCGCAGTGTCGTGCGGCCAGACGGTGCCGGTGTGGTAGCTGATCGGGTTGTACGCCGCGTCGTCGCTCGACATCGTGCGGATACCCCAGCCCGACCAGAGCGACTCCGAGAGGAGCTGGTCGACGGTCGGCCCGATCCGCTCCGGTAGAGCGATCCCACTCCAGAGCAGGTGCCCCATGTTGGAACAGCGCGCATCCACCGGCCTCTTCTGACCGTCCAGCCCAAGGGCGTAGAAACCGCCTCGCTCCTCGACCCAGAACGCCTCGTCGAAACGGGCCCGCAGCACGTCCGCCTCCCGTTCGAGGCGCTCGGCGAGCGCCGGCTCGCGCCATACCTCGCGGGCAAGCTCGGCGAGCCCCCGCTTCGCGTCGTAGACGTAGCCCTGCACCTCGACGGGCGCGATCGGAGGCTCGGCGTACCGCCCGTCGTGGAAGCGCTGCGAGTCACCGGAGTCCTTCCACGACTGGTTGACGAGCCCGTGATCCGCGCGCCGGCTGTACTCGACGAAGCCGTCGCCGTCGCGGTCGCCGTAGCGGTCGATCCAATCCAGAGCCAGCAGCACGGGCTCGCGCAGCCGGTTCGCGAGGGTCGCGTCGTCCGTCCACCTCCAGGTCTCCGACAGGAGCACGAGGAAGAGCGGCGTCGCGTCGATCGAGCCGTAGTAGCGCGGGAACCACATCTCCGCGCAGCGCCCGTGCCGGACCTCATGCACGATCTTGCCCGGCTCTGCGTCGATCGCCGGGTCTTCGGCCTGGGCCTGGAGCTCGGCGAGCGCGTCGAGCGCGCCGACGGCGATCTCGGGGCCGAGCAGGAGGGTCTGGAGCGAGGTGATAGCGGTGTCGCGGCCGAACACCGTCATGAACCACGGCATCCCCGCAGCGAAGAGCGGGCGGCGGTATTCGCCGGTGCGCATACGGAGCGCGGCGAGGTCGGCGATCGAGCGGTCGAACGCGTGTCGGAGGCTCTCCCAGCCGCCACGCACCCTCGGCACTCGCAACGTCCACGCAGCGACGACGTCCCCCACCGTTTCGCGCTCCTCGTCGAGATGCTCGCCCAGCTCGAGCTCGGCGTCGCCATCGAGGGCCGGCAGGACGTCGACGCTCACGTCCCAGCGCTCGTGCGGCTCGAGCACGAGGCCGAACGCGAACGCGCTCCCGTCGAAGCGCCCGGGTCGCGAGACGACCGCGTACGTGCGGAGGTCGCCCGCTGGATCCTCGATCAGGACTTGGCGTCGCGCCTCGTCGAGCACGGCGGGCGAGGGCGGCGGTAGCGGCTGCGCGTGCTCTGGATCGCCAAGCGCGAAGTCGTGCAGCTTGACCGAGATGATGTCCGCGAAGTCGGCCGCGAGCTCGAGGGTCAGCTCGAACTCGAGCCGCTCCATGCTCTCGTTCTGTACCGAGATCCTCTCCTGCATCCCGGTGCCCACGAAGCGCTCGCGCGCGATCGACAGCGCGTCGCGCGGAAGCCCGCTCGCAGTTCCGTTGCGGAGGTAGAACGCCGCTGCGAAGTGCTCGACACGCCCCGAGGAGAGGAGATGCGGGCTCTCGCCGTCGATGCGGAGGACGAAGCGAGACAGGAAGCGCGTGTCGTGGGCGAAGAACCCGCTCGTATCGGCGGCGATGTCGCCGCGATCGTCGCAGATGCAGAACGTCGATCCCTCGAGGATCGTGAGCATCGAAGGGAGCGTTACTCCTCGCGGCGCACGACTCTCGCCCCGCTCGACTGGGATAGCGCCTTGATCACGATCTCGTCGACGTTGACGTGGAAGGGGCGCGTGAGAGCGAAGAGGACGCAGTCCGCGACCTCGTCCGGCGTGACGGGATCGACACCCGCATAGACGGCCTTCGCCGCGTCGGCGTCACCGCGAAAGCGAACGAGCGAGAACTCCGTCTCGACGAGGCCCGCATCGACCGTCGTGATCCGGATGGGGCGACCGAGGAGATCTTCGCGCAGCGCGTACACGAACCCGCGCAGACCGAACTTGGCCGCCACGTATGACGCGGCGTTCTGGTACGCCTGGCGCCCGGCGATCGAGCCCATGAAGACGATGTGCCCGCCGTCGCGAATGTGCGGAAGGCAGAACCGCGTCATGCGCAGGACACCGTCGACGTTCGTGTGCAGCACGGTGGCCTCGTCCTCCGGGTTCGACTCCCAGAACGGGTACCGGCCGAGCGCGAGCCCCGCGTTGTTGAACAGGATGTCGATCCCGCCGAGCTCGGACGCCGCGCGCGTGACGAACGCTGCACAGCTCTCCTCGTCGGTGACGTCGAGCGGAAGCGCGAGATCGGCGTCGATGCGCTCCACCCGGCGCGCGCCGCCCGCCACTCGCACGCCCGCCTCGCGCAGCTTGCGCACAGTGGCGGCGCCGATGCCGCTCGACGCCCCGGTGACGATCGCGGTCTTGCCTTCGAGATCCATGCCTCCGTGAGCCTACCGTCGCACTTATGGCCAAGTTACAAGTTGCAACGAGCGTCGAGCAACCTCTCTCTTCATCGGCTTGTGAGGTCGCCCCGCGATGCTCTTGCGCAAGTTGCAAGTTGTAACTTGGGTCGCTCGCGCCGACGCAGCGGCCAAGGGCTGCAACCGCGTCGGCCGACGGGTCAGGACAGAACGACGGACTCGATGACGACCGGCTCGAGCGGACGATCGCGCATGTCGCGATCGACGAAGGAGATCCGGTCTGCCACGTCCTGCCCGGACATGATCCGGCCGAAGACGGTGTGCTTCCCGTCGAGCCACGGGCACGCATCCGCGGTGACGATGAAGAACTGCGAGCCGTTCGTGTTCGGCCCCGAGTTGGCCATCGCGAGGTAGCCGCGCGCGACAGGGTGATCGTTGAGCTCGTCCTCGAACGTGTACCCGGGGCCCCCGGTCCCGTCACCGCGCGGACAGCCTCCCTGGATCATGAAATCGGGGATCACTCGGTGAAAGACGAGGCCGTCGTAGTAGCCCTCTCCGGCGAGCTTGGCGAAGTTCTGGACGGTCTGCGAAGCCACGTCGTCGAAGAGCTCGAGCTCGATCGCGCCCTCACTCGTGGTCATGATCGCCCCGGACACGGCCGCGACGCTACCAGGAGCCGCGCAGGCCGAGCTCTCGAACGAGCTCGCCGGGCCAGTGCCGACGCCTGCGCCCCTGGCACGTCGCGTTCACGCACGTGACGACCCGGTACCACCGGAACCCCTACGAGCTCGAAGCGCGCCGCGCGGTCGCCGACACGCGCGAACGCGCTTCGTAAGGCACCCTCGACCCGAAGGGGTTCCCTCGTCCAAGGGACACTCGCGCGCGAGCGCGATGCCGACGTTCATCGCATGCTGCGGCGTTCCGCTGCGTTTCTCCTGCTTGCGCTGGGTGCGGTCGCCGCCCTCGCCTCGAGCGGTGCGAACGCGACCCGGCCAGCGGTCCCGGACATCGTCGATGTCGAGGCCAGGCCCTTCTCGGCCGTCGTCAAGTGGCGCGTCACCGACCCCGGCCGCATCGTTCTCGAGGTCGGGACGGACGACCGCTACGGAATCTGGTCTCCGACGACGGTCGCGCAGACTGCTCTGACGGCCCGCACGACCCTCACGGGCCTCGAGCCGGCGACGACGTACCGCTTCCGGGTCGTCGTCCGTTGGAGAAACGGAGTCCGGGCCGAAGCGCGCGGCTCCTTCAGGACCGACCCGTGGCCCTCCTCGACAGCCGCCGTCGCGACACCGACGCCCTCCACGAGCTCATCGTCCGGGTCCGGTTCCCCGTTCGTGCTTCCGCCGGCGGTCCCGCCCGGTGTCACGCCCGGTACGCCGTCTCCCTCGGGACCGCTTCCTCCAGGCACGCCGAAGGTGGAGAGCTCGGCCCCTCTCCTCGTGAACGGGAATGCGATCTTCCCGCGCATGGTCTGGCGGCAGTGCCCGACCTATTACCCGACGAGCATCGCGGCGGGAATCAACCTCTTCCTCGGCGTGAGCTGCGCCGGTCCGGAGGAGCAGCTCGACAGACTCGCGGGCCGCGCGATCTCGACGGTCGACGCCGAGACACCGGGAGTCTCGGGGCCCGGCGTCGTCGGCTGGCATCTCCCGGACGAGGCTGACGTCTCGGTCGGAATCCCCGAGAACCTCCCGCAACCGAAGGCGAGCGGGAGGGTCACGTTCCTCACGCTGACCGACCACTTCTCGGCCGATACAGCGCCACCTCCGAAAGGCAAGGAGATCTACCCCGGGTTCTTCAAGAGCGCCGATGTCATCGGCTTCGACACCTATCCCGTCGAGGTCCGCTGCTCGATCGAGCAGATCGACAACGTCTACTGGATGCAGCGCGAGCTGATCTCGCTCACGGGCGGCAAGCCGACGTTCCAGTGGATCGAGGCAGGACCGATGGAGCACTGTCGAAACAACGAGGACCCGACGCCGGCTGTCGTCAGAGCGGAGACCTGGCTCGCGATCGCCGGAGGCGCACGCGGGATCGGTTACTTCCCCGACTGGTGGGCTGAGGACATCCGCAACGAGGTGCGCCTCGTGAACCGCGAGATCCTGGCGCTCGCACCGGCGCTGCTCGCCCCCGTGGCGAAGGCCAACTGGTCGACCGAGAGCCCGGTTCGCGTCGGCGCCCGCCGGTACAACGGCGCGACGTACGTCATTGCGGTGAACACCTCGACTGCTCCGGCGAACGCGTCGTTCACCGTCCCGGGGCTCGGCGGCCGCAAGCTCAGGGTCTTCCGCGATGGAAGGATCGTGACCCCGCTCGGCGACCTCGTCGTCGACAAGCTCCCCGGCCTCGGCGTCGCGGTCTATGTCGTCTCGCCGCCGGGCTGGTAGCGCCACCGTTCGCTACCGTCGAGGAGTGAGCAGACGCCTCTTCGCGTGCGCGATCGTCCTGCTGATCGCGGTGCTGGCGGCCGCGGCCGGAGCCGGAACCCCCCGCGTCACACTTCCACGTGACCACGCCGGCCATCCGGCAGCAGGAATCGAGTGGTGGTACGTCACCGGAGACGTACGCGGCACGGACGGAGCGCGCTACTCGGTCTTCTTCACGCTCTTCTCTCGGCAAGGCTTCGTCATTCCCGTTGCCCAGGTCATGAATCTCGAGACAGGCGCTCTCGTTGGAAAGACGGAAGCGGTTGCGAAACGCACGCCCGGAGTCTCGAAGCTCGACGTGCGCGCGCCTAGCCACCGACTCCTCTACCTTCCACAGTTGGACATCTGGCGTTTCTTCGCGTCGAAAGCGGGCTTCGCGCTCGACTTGACGATCACTCCGACCAAGCCCTACGTCCTCCATGACGGCGGTAGCGGAGTCATCGAGCAGTCCGTAGCCGGGACGAGTGCGTACTACTCCGCGACCCGCACGAAGGCGAGCGGGGTGATCACGGCAGCCGGGACACGAATCGGCTTCACCGGCGAGGCCTGGCTCGACCACCAGTGGGGGAACTTCGCCAACGACCCGCGCGCGCTGAACTGGGACTGGTTCTCCTGCCGGTTCGCGGACCGCACCGAGCTCATGCTCTACCGCTTCCGGGATCGCGACGGAACGCCGCTCGTGCGCTATCGGTCGGGGACGCTGGTCGGACGTGACGGTCGAGGGACACTCGTCCGCGACTTCACCGTGACGCCCGGCAAACGCGTTCTCAAGGATGCAGGCCATCGCTGGCCGCTCGACTGGGAGCTCCATATCCCCTCCCGCCGACTGACCCTCTCTCTCCGCTCACTCGCCGACGACCAGCTCGTGCGCGGGCAGCTTCTGCCGACGTTCTGGGAAGGCGCCGCCGAGGCCACTGGCTCCAAACGAGGCGTCTGCTTCGTCGAGCAGAGCTACGCGTAGTCTCCGGATGGGCGGTGCAGGACTCGAACCTGCGGCCACCTGCGTGTAAAGCACGCTTTCGAGCGCGCTCGGAGAGCGCTGGAACCCGCATGGTTGAGCGGACTCCGGCGCTCTAGCTCGCTTGGAGCGAGGAGCGTGGATTGCTGTAGTTTCCGGTCGTTTTTGGGCGGTTCGGGCACTGGAACGCGGCTTGTGCCCAAACGGAGGTGGGCCATCGCATGGGCCACGCCGGTGGATCTACGTCTCGACTGGCTCGTAATGCGTCCCCCGTCGCTCTCCGATACGCCTGAGTCGCTCCGTGCGAACCAGGCTTTCGAGGAGTCCGAGCGCTTCGACGCGGTCGAGTCCGGTAAGGGCTCGCACTCGCGCATTAGTGAGACGAGGCGACTCGGGGTTCTGCGCGTCAGCCAGGACGAGCTCGGCAAGCTCGGTGTGTGAGAGTCGGAGGCCCGCAGGTGGCTCGAGCGTATCGGTGAGTGTGTAGGAGGCTCCTCCGCGCTCGCCGTGCTGAGTGAGGAA
>DATDOS010000009.1:0-4895 GCA_035293125.1 Gaiellaceae bacterium
CTGGGCGCTCCTGGGCCCGGAGGTCGAGCTCCGCCGCACGGAATACGACGTCGACGCCGCCGTCGCCGAGATGCGCGCGACGGATGACCCGCGCGTGGAGCAGATCGTCGAGCTGATGCTCAACCAACGGTCACGCGAGGAAGCGATCGAGCACGCGGAGCGGCTCGAGTTCTCCGGCTGAAAGGGTACGCTCGGCTCATGGAGGAGATCGCTCCCGGGATCTGGCACTGGACCGCCCTGCATCCCCGCATCAAGATCGAGGTGAGCTCGTACTACCTTCCCGCCGAGCGCATTCTGATCGATCCGTTGGTGCCGAGCGAGGGGCTCGACTGGTTCGATGAGCACGGACCGCCCACCGACGTGCTCCTGACCAACCGCCACCACTACCGAGAAAGCGGGCGGTTCGCAGAGCGCTTCAACGTGACCGTGCGCTGCGTCCGCGAGGGGATACCCGAGTTCGGGGGCGGCGTGCAGGTCGAGCCGTTCGACTTCGGCGACGAGCTGCCGGGTGGCATCGTTGCCAATGCGGTGGGCGCGATCTGCCCCGACGAGACGGCCCTACAGATTCCCGTGCACCAAGCGCTCGCGCTCGCGGACGGAGCGGTGCGCTGGGAGGCCGGCGGCCCGCTCGCGTTCGTGCCTGACGCGTTCATGGACGAGCCCGAGAGGACCAAGGAGGGGTTGCGCGTGTCGTACCGGCGCCTGGCGAAGCTTGACTTCCAGCACCTTCTGCTTGCTCACGGGGAGCCGTTCGTCGGCACCGGACGCGAGGTGCTCGCCGCTTTCGCCGGCTGACGTCTGCCCCACGCCGATCCCAACCCTCGAGGATGTCCGCTACGCTTGCGCACACCTGGACAGCTTTGAGGCAGCTTGGCGACCAGGATAAAAAACGCCTAAAGAGCCCGAGAGGCCTTTACGGCTCCCGACCTCTTTAGGCGGGAGCCGTTTGCGTGACAGACACTCGAACACGACTACAAGAGCTTCTCGCTGAGCGAATCCTCGTCCTGGACGGGTCCTGGGGAGTCCTCATCCATCGCCGCGAGTTCTCCGAGGACGAGTACCGCGGTAAGCGCTTCCGGGGCCACCCGCGCGACGTGAAGGGCGACCCGGACCTCCTCAACCTGACCGGGCCCGAGATCGTCGCCGAGATCCACGACGCGTATTTCGAGGCAGGCGCGGACATCGCGACCACCAATACGTTCACGGCGACCCGCATCGGACAGGCCGACTACGGGCTCGAGGACGCGGCGGCCGAGATGAGCCTCGAGGGCGCCCGCCTCGCACGCCGCGCGGCCGACGAGTGGACGAGGAGAACTCCGGAGAAGCCACGCTTCGTCGCGGGCTCGGTCGGCCCGCTCAACGTCACGCTCTCGCTGTCTCCGCGAGTGGAGGACGCCGCGTACCGATCCGTCACGTTCGACCAGGTCCGTGAGACGTACGAGGAGCAGATCCGCGCGCTCCGCGACGGCGGCGTCGACCTCTTGCTGATCGAGACCATCTTCGACACCCTGAACGCCAAGGCGGCGATCGTCGCCGCGCGTACTGTGGCCCCGGAGCTACCGCTCTGGCTCTCCTTCACGGCGGTCGACAAGAGCGGCCGCAACCTTTCCGGACAGACCTCGGATGCTTTCTGGGTCTCCGTCGAGCACGCCGAGCCGCTCATCGTCGGGGTCAACTGCTCGCTCGGCGCCACCGAGATGCGCCCGTTTCTCGAGAGCCTCGCAGGCACTGCCTCGACCTACGTCTCCTGCCACCCCAACGCCGGCCTCCCGAACGAGCTCGGGCTGCACGACGAGCAAGCGGCGGACACGAGCCGCTTCCTGCGCGCGTTCGCCGAGGACGGCCTCGTCAACCTCGTCGGCGGCTGCTGTGGGACGACCCCTGAACATACGCGCGAGATCGCGCGTGCGGTCGACGGGCTGCCGCCGCGTCGCGTACCGGAGCCGTCGCGCCTACCGCGCTTCTCGGGGCTCGAGCCCTTCGTCATCCGTCCGGAGACCGGGTTCGTCGTCGTCGGTGAGCGAGCGAACGTGACCGGGTCGGCGCGGTTCCGGCGGCTCATCGAGGCGAACGATTTCCAGAGCGCGGTCGGCGTCGCGCTCGAGCAGGTGCGCGGCGGCGCCAACATGCTCGACGTCAACATGGACGCCGACCTGCTCGACGCCGAGCAGGCGATGACGACCTTCCTCAACCTGATCGCAACCGAGCCGGAGGCGGCGCGGCTGCCGATCATGGTCGACAGCTCGCGGTTCTCCGCGCTCGAGGCGGGGCTCAAGTGCCTCCAGGGGAAGGGGGTCGTGAACTCGATCTCGCTCAAGGAGGGAGAGGAGCCGTTCCTCGAGCAGGCGCGGACAATCCGCCGCTACGGGGCAGCGGTCGTCGTGATGGCCTTCGACGAGCGAGGTCAGGCAGACACCGTAGAACGGAAGGTCGAGATCCTCGGTCGGGCCTACGACCTTCTCGTGCACGAAGCCGGCTTCACACCCGAAGACGTCATCCTCGATCCAAACGTCCTCGCCGTCGCGACCGGCATCGAGGAGCATGCGGCCTTCGCCAAGGCGTTCATCGAGGCGATCCCGCTCCTCGCCGCGCGGTGCCCGGGCGCGCTCGTCTCAGGCGGCATCTCGAACCTGTCGTTCGCGTTTCGCGGGAACGACGCCGTGCGCGAGGCGATGCACGCGTCCTTCCTCTACCACGCGATCCGCGCAGGCCTCGATATGGGCATCGTCAACGCGGGCCAGCTCGCCGTCTACGAGGACATCGAGCCCGAGCTGCTCGAGCGGGTCGAGGACGTCCTCTTCGACCGTCGCCCGGATGCGACTGAGCGGCTCGTCGAGCACGCGGGGACGGTCACCGGTGCTGGGACGCAACGGGAGCTCGACCTGTCCTGGCGCGAGAGCCCGGTCGGCGACCGGCTCGCGCACGCGCTCGTGCACGGGATCGTGGACTTCATCGAGGAGGACACCGAGGAGGCGCGACGCGACGCCGCCCGGCCCCTCGACGTGATCGAGGGGCCGCTCATGGACGGGATGAAGATCGTGGGCGACCTCTTCGGCGCGGGAAAGATGTTTCTCCCACAGGTCGTCAAGAGCGCGCGCGCGATGAAGCGCGCGGTGTCGTACCTCGAGCCGTACATGGAGGCCGAGGAGACGAGCCGGGCCTCCGCCGCCCGGATCGTGCTCGCGACCGTGAAGGGGGACGTGCACGACATCGGCAAGAGCATCGTCGGCGTCGTCCTCGGCTGCAACGGATACGAGGTGATCGACCTCGGAGTCATGGTCCCGGCCGACCAGATCCTCGACGTCGCGGTGGAGCAGGATTGCGACATCGTCGGGGTCTCCGGCCTGATCACGCCGTCGCTCGACGAGATGGTCGGCGTGGCGAAGGAGATGGAGCGGCGCGGGCTCGAGCTCCCGCTCCTGATCGGGGGAGCGACGACGTCGAAGCAGCACACCGCGGTTCGGATCGCGCCGGAGTACGGGCAGCCGACGCTGCACGTGCTCGACGCCTCGCGGGTCGTCGGCGTGGTCGGGGACCTGCTCGACGGGGACCGGCGGCCGCGTCTCGACGCGGAAAACCGCGTGGAGCAGGAGCGGATTCGCGCGTTGCACGCCGAGCGCGGCCGGAAGCCGCTCCTTTCGCTCCGCGAGGCTCGCGCGCGGAGAACTCCGATCGAGTGGCATCCGGAGGACCTCGCGGTGCCGGCCTTCACGGGCTCGCGCGTCGTCGAGGAGGACATCACGGTGCTTCGCCCGTACGTCGACTGGACGTTCTTCTTCCACGCGTGGGAGCTCAAGGGGCGCTACCCCGCGATCCTCGACGACCCGGAGAAAGGGGAGGTCGCGCGCGACCTCTTCGCCGCGGCGAACGAGCTCCTCGACGACGTGGCCGTCGACGGGTCGTTGCAGGCGCGCGCGGTCTACGGCTTCTGGCCTGCCGGGGCCGAGGAGGACGACGTCGTCCTCGACGGCGGTGTCCGCTTCCCGATGCTCCGGCAGCAGGCCGATCATGCCGACTCTCGCCCGAACCGTTCTCTAGCCGACTTCGTGGCGCCTGCCGAGACTGGTCTTGCGGATCACGTGGGAGCGTTTGCCGTTGCGATCCACGGCAGCGAAGCGCTCGCAGAGCGCTTCGCTGCCGATAGAGACGACTACCGAGCGATCATGATCCGCGCGTTGGCCGACCGGCTCGCCGAGGCGTTTGCGGAACGCCTCCATGAGACAGCACGACGCGAGTGGCACTCCCCCGAAGAGCACCTCGCCGCGAACGAGCTGATCGCAGAGCGGTTCCGCGGCATCAGACCTGCCTACGGGTATCCGGCCTGCCCCGATCACTCCGAGAAGGGGACGCTGCTCGCGCTGCTCGACGCCGAGCGTGCGGGCGTCGGGTTGACGGAGAGCTTCGCGACCACCCCGGCTGCCAGCGTGAGCGGCCTGTACTTCGGGCATCCGCAGGCCCGGTACTTCTCGATCGGGAGGATCGGGAAGGATCAGGTCTCCGACTACGCCACGCGAAAGCGGATGGAGATGGCGGAGGCCGAGCGCTGGCTCCGCCCGAACCTTGCCTACGAGCCGTAGCGATCCGTACGGGTGAAGCGGAATCCCCGAGCTTCACGAGCCCGCGTCGGAGAAGCTCGAGCTCGCTCGGGCCACTGCCGGACGCATGGCGAAGGCGATGGGCGGCGCTTCGTAGGGGCAGGCGCCGCGCCGTGGGCGGCGAACTTCCGCCCATGGCCAGCCGGGACAGGGCCGAAAGCGCCGTAGTCGGAAACGAGACCAGGTGGTAGCGTCACCACCGGTCGTGGAGAGCTCAAGCCGTCTCGGCCTTCTTCGCCGGTCGCCGTCCTTCGGGTACCTCTTCCTCGCGACAGCGGGGTCGAGCTTCGGCACGTATCT
>DATDOS010000010.1:0-6517 GCA_035293125.1 Gaiellaceae bacterium
ACCTGGCTGCGCACGTCGGAGTAGAGATCGAAGGGCTTGCCCTTGACGAGGTTCGCGAGCGCGTAGGAGCGCGCGGCGACCGCCTGTGCCTTCAGCGCCTCTGCCGGCCACGCGTGCGGCATCTCGCCGGCGACGACCCCCTGCAGGTAGCTCTCGAGCGCGACGACATTCACGACGCGTAGGAACACGCCTTGCGCGCTGACCTGCAGGCTCCCGCGGTACAGCCGCCCGTCGAGTGAGAGCGGCGCCGCCTTGCCCGGCCGAACGACGAGCGGTGAGATCGCCGTCGCGGGCCCCTCGGCAGTCGTAATCTCGAGATTCGGGCGAAGCGTGAGCGGGCCTGCGGGGATCCTGTACGCCTGTCCGGCCGCGTCCCGGATGGTGAAGGGGACGGTCGAGGCGATCGTGACCGCTGGCCTTCCCTCGGCGAGGAGCACGCGGACCCCCTTCGCCGCCGCAGGCCCGAGTGCGATTCCCGTGTAGTAGTAGGAGAGGATCTCGTCGTACGTGTACCCCTCGTTCGCCATGCCGTACGCCCCGTACTGGCTCAGGCCCACGCCGTGGCCGTACCCCTTGCCGGAGATGACGAACAGCGCTTCGCCGGGCGTCGCGGCCGGTGGGGCAGGCTGTGCCGACGCCGCCGACACGACGACGAGGGCGGTGAGAACGGCGAATGAGATGCGCACGAACAGAACCAGGCTAGCTCCGCAGGGTTAACTCTTTGTGTTCTCGGCAGCCGGGCGAAGGCCTTGAGCCTTGGGCACCCGCGGCACCCCCTTACATCAGGCCCCTCGGCGCCGAACTATCCGCGCCAGGCTGTCTCTTCGACCGGTGCTCGCTCCTTGAGCGGCTCCCACCAGCTCCGGTTCGCCGCGTACCAGGCGACCGTCTCGGCCAGTCCCTCCTTCCAACCGTGCGCGGGCTCCCAGCCGAGCTCCTCGCGGATCTTCGTCGCATCCAGGAGGTAGCGGCGATCGTGACCGGGGCGATCCGGAACGATGGTCTTGAGCGCCGCGGGCTTTCCCGTGAGCTCGAGGACGAGGTCCGCGATCTCCTCGATCGACGCCTCGATACCCGATCCGACGTTATAGGTCTCGCCCTCCCTGCCCTTCCTGAGCGCAAGGTCGATGGCGGAGCAGTGATCGAGCACGTGCAGCCACTCTCGCCGGTTCTGTGTCGACGCGTACATCGGCAGCGGCTGATCATCGAGCGCGTTGGTGATGAAGAGGGGGAGGACCTTCTCCGGGAACTGGTAGGGCCCGTAGTTGTTCGAGCAGTTCGTGATCGTCACGGGGAGACCGTAGGTCTCGTGGTACGCCCGCACGTAATGGTCGGCGGCTGCCTTCGAGGCGTTGTACGGCGTGCGTGGACGATAGGGCGACTCCTCGGTGAAGACCTCTTCCGAGTCGAGGGCCAGGTCGCCGAACACCTCGCAGGTCGATATGTGGTGGAAGCGCTTGATGCCCGACCTGCGGGCGGCCTCGAGGAGAAGCTGTGTCCCGAGCACGTTGGTTCGGGCGAAGAGGCCTGGATCGAGAACCGCAAGGCTGTTGTGTGACTCCGCGGCGAAGTTGACGACCGTGTCGATGCCCTCGTCGCTCATGACCTTCTCCGTGAGCTCCAGATCCGCGATGTCACCCTGCACGAAGACGATCCTGTCCTCGACGGCGGCCAGGCTCGGGCGGTTGCCCGCGTAAGTCAGGAGGTCGTAGACCGCAACGTGGTCGTCCGGGTACCGCCCGAGCCAGTAGTGGACGAAGTTCGAGCCGATGAACCCGGCGCCACCGGTAACCAACAGGTGCATCGCGGGAAGGCTAGCGGCCCATCTCGTCGAGACAGGCCCGCAGCCCGTCGCGCCAGTGGGGAAGGACGGGCGCGTTCGCCCGCTCGCTCCGCAGCACCGCGTACGCCGGTCGCGGCGCCGGGCGACCCAGCTCCTCCGACGTGATCCGCCGAACGCGACAGTCGAGCGAAGCCTCGGCGAAGATCGCCTCCGCGAAGTCCGCCCACGTGCAGTCGCCGGCGGCCGCCAGGTGCCAGACACCCCGTGGCCCGTCGGCGTCCACGAGCTCGCGCACGGCCGTCGCGAGATGCCCGACGTAGGTGGGGCAACCGCGCTGGTCGTCGACGACAGCTACCTCGTCCCGCTCGGCTCCGAGGCGGAGCATCGTGCGGGCGAAGTTGTGGCCGGTCGCACCGAAGAGCCAGGACGTGCGGACGATCCAGGCGTCGGACCCCGCGGCTGCCTCGCCGTGGAGCTTCGTCCGGCCGTATGCGGAGAGCGGGTTCGCGCTGTCGGACTCGACATAGGGCTCGGACTTCCGGCCGTCGAACACGTAGTCCGTCGAGAACGTCACGATCGGCGCGCCCAGAGCGGCAGCATTCGCTGTCCCGGCCACGTTCACCGCCGCCGCCGCCTGTGGGTCCTCCTCCGCGCCGTCCACGTCGGTCCACGCAGCGGCGTGGAGGACAAGGTCGAAGGCGCCTTGTAACAGGCTGTTACCTGGAGCGTGGGTGACGTCCCAGTCCCGGTGACCGAGAGCTAGGACGTCGTCCGCCGCGAACTCCTGCTGGAGCGCGAGGCCGAGCTGGCCGCCCGCGCCCGTGATCAGGACCCGACGGCGGCGTCCCGCGCGGACAGGATCGGGGTGCTCGAGCTCCATAGGTGCGCGACGCGCGGGTCGTTCCAGGGAATCGTGTGCTCGTCGGGGTCTTGCGGGTCGTACTCGTCCGTCACGTGGTAGCAGAAGAGGATGTCCGTCAGGGCCTCGAACCCGTGCGCGTGGCGGCCAGGGATGTAGACGGCGACGGGGTTCTCCTCGCCGATGTCTTCGGTGAACGTATCGCCCGTCTCTCGGTCGAGAACGACCACACGCGCCGTGCCGCGGAGGCACGCGAAGAGGTCGTCCTGCCCGCGCTCGTGGTAGTGGAGGCCCCTGACGACGCCGGCGCGGGAGAACGACAGGTTCGTCTGTGCCATGGGCTTCGGCAGAGCGCTGTCCCGGCGAAGCTCGCAGAACCAGCCGCGATCGTCCTCGTGCGCGCGGAGCGGGATGCGCTTGACGCCTTCGATCACGTCCCGTCCCTCTTGTTCGCGCCCGTCTGGTCGATCCTGCGACCGATGTCGGCGAGATGCTGCCAGTGCTTGCCCGCGTCCTCCCACCAGCCCACGACCTCGGAGGCGTCGAGCCGGCCGGCGAGCGCGTAGTGGCGGTTCACGTCCGTGATCTCAAGCTCGCCCCGACTCGACGGCGCCAGGGTGGCGATGACGTCGAAGACGTCCGGCGGGTAGCAGTAGAGACCGACGACCGCGTCCGAGGACGGAGGCGCGTCGAACCGGGTGTCGACGACGCCCGCCTTCTCGACGATGTCCGCAACTCTGCCGCCGGCGTCGTACACGACGACACCGAAGCTCTCCGGGTCGTCGACCTCCTTGACGAAGATCCGGGCTCGCTCCGGGCTCTCGGCCCAGTCCTGCAGCGCATTCGTCTGGGCGTACTCGAAGATGTTGTCGCCGAGCACCACCACGAGCGGCGCGCCTCCCGCAAAGTCCTTTGCCATGCCGACGACCTGGGCGATGCCGCCCGGCTCCGTCTGCACCTTGTACGTGAGATCGAGCTCGAGGATCGGATCGCCGCCACCGCGCGGGGCGAGCCGGCCGTCGCCGAGCAGATCGATCATCTGTCCCGCATGACCCTTGCCGGTGACGAGCAGGACATCTCGAATCCCCGCGAGTTGCAAGAGCTGGAGTGGGTAGTAGATCATCGGCCAGCTCGCGACCGGCAGCAGATGCTTGTTCGCAACGCGAGTGAGCTCGCCGAGGCGAGTCGCCTCGCCGCCGGCGCAGATCAGGCCCTTCGGCTGCACGCCGGGATGCTAGGCGACCGGAGGTGTGATGTGAAAGAGCAGCGTCCGCGGCCGCGAAGCGGACGCCTTCAGGGATTTTCGCGCGACCGATATCCGCGCTAGCGGATTCCGGTCTTGCGCTAAGTACTCGCTCAGTCGCCGCTCGCGTGAGCGGTCGCGCCTGGCCGATGCTCGCCGAGCGGCGACGGCTCGACTCGCACGATGCGTGCGAGTCCCTGCGGCATCCACCAGTTCCACTTGCCGAAGAGCTTCATCGCGCTCGGCACGAGCAGGGCCCGGACGATCGTGACGTCGATCAGGATCGCCGCGGCGAGACCGAACCCGAATTGCTGCAGCCCGACAACGGAGCCGGCGACGAACCCCATGAACGCCGCGAACATGATCAGGCCCGCCGCCGTGACGAGCCGCCCGGTCTTCGTCAAGCCCAGGACGACGGCCTCCTCGTTCGTAGCTCCCTTGTCCCACTCTTCCCGCATGCGCGAGACGAGGAAGACCTCGTAGTCCATGGAGAGCCCGAAGAGCATGGCGAAGAGCATCACCGGGATCCACGCCTCGATCTGGTCGTACGCGATGAGGCCCACCCACTCCCCGGCGCCCCACTTGAAGACGATCACCATCAGCCCATACGCAGCGCCGATCGAGAGGAGGTTGAGGACGATCGCCTTCAGCGGGAGCACGACCGAGCGGAAAGCTCTCATCAGCAGGAAGAACGTGGCGACGAGTACGCCCAGGACGAGCCAGGGGAACCAGCTGTACGTGAGATCGATGAAATCCTTGCCGCCGGGAGGTCCGCCCCCCGCGTACACCGCCGCCGTCTCGGGGAAGCCCGCGGTTGGAATGATGTCCCCGCGGAGCCGACTCACGAACTCGAGGCTCTCGGGCTTCCCGTAGTCGTCCTTGCCGATCACCTCGATGTTCAGGTATCGCGCAGTCGGGTTCATGTGCTGCGGCGTTCTGTCGAACCGAACGGCCGCGACCTCGGGGTCGGCCTTCAGGAGCCGGTCGAGCTGGGTGACGGCGGTGCGGATGGCCGGGCTCTCCGTGCCTCCTGCCGCTCCCGAGTCGACGACGATGTTCGAGGGTGCGGTCGCCCCGGCGCCGACCGCCTCCGCGAGGACGCCGAGGCCGCGCATCCCCTCGAGCTCGCGCGGGATCCCCTCGTTCGACCCTGGCCCGAGCTGGAGCGTCAGCACGGGAAGCGTCAACAGGATCAGGAACCCGGCCGTCGCTCCGGCGATCAGCTTCGGGTGCCGCATGATCGTCCACGCGAGCTTCGCCCAGAAGCCACGCTCGTGATCGGCCCGGTGGTCGAGCCAGCGCTGAGGGAGAAGCCGCACGCGGTCGAGCCGTTGCCCGAGGAACGAGAGGAAGACCGGGAGCAGGGTGACGGCCGCCAGCACCGAGACGGCAGGGATGAGCAGGCCGCCGACGCCGAACCCGCGCATGAAGGGCAGCGGCATGAAGAGGAGCAGCGCGAGACCGATTGCGACCGCGGTCCCGCTGAAGACGACAGCACGCCCCGCCGTGGCCATCGTCTTCACGATCGCGTCGTCGCGGGAGGCGCCCCCCCGAAGCTCCTCCCGGAAGCGGTAGACGATGAGCAGCGAGTAGTCGATCGCGATCCCGAGGCCGATGAGCGCGACGAGGTTCGTCAGGTACGTCGTCAGCTCCATGAAGTTGGCGAAGATCCAGATCAGCCCGAGCGTCGTCGGAATGGTCACGATCGTGAAGAAGAACGGGAGCAGGAACGACAGCGTCCCGAACGTGAAGACGAGGATCAGGAGCGCGATCGGGATCGCGATGTAGAGCTCGCCCTTCTTCAGGTCCTCGGCGAAGACGGGGTCGAGATCGTGCTCGATCGCAGCCTGACCGGTGATGTACACCTGCGCTCCCGGAATCGAGCCCACGGTGCTCCGCATGTCGTCCGTATGGCCCTTCGAGTCCGCCGGCTCGAGATCGGAGACGATCTGGGCGCTGACGACGTCTGCCGAGACGGGTGTCACGGCGACGAGCTGGCCGGTCGGGAGCGCCGCTGCAGCCTTCTCGGCCGCAGCGCGCACCTGGGGGACGAGCTCTTTCGCGTTGCCGTCGCCCTCGACGACGACGGTGAACGACCCGGTCGAACGCTGGCCGAAGTGGTCCTGGAGGATGCTCTCCACGCGCTGCGAGTCGGTTCCCGGCAGCGTGAAGCGGTTCGTGAGCAGGTCGGCCAGCTTCGAGGCCGCGAAGCCGGCGACCAGGAACACCACGAGCCACGTCGCGAGCACTCCCCAGCGGTGGCGTAGGACGAAGCGCGTGAGCCCCTCCATCAGGCCGGGCTACGCCTCTTTCGGTCGCGTGAGCGCCAAGCCTCGCGGAGGGCCGCCTTGCGCCGCCGGACACCCGGAACGGCCCGGATCGACGCGAACCAGACGTACAGGCTGCCGACGACCAGTCCCGCCACCAGGGTCAGAAGTCGCCTCGGATGGAGAAGGAGAAACAGAACCCCCCGCACCCGGGCGATCGTAGCCGACATACTTCAGGGCGAGTCGAAGAAAGGTGGTACGGCAATGGCAAAGACGAAGGAGAAGCCCGCACTGACCGCGGACGCGCTGCGACCCTATGTCCAGCGCGCGATGACGGACCCCGAGCTCCGCGACGACCTGCTCGC
>DATDOS010000011.1:0-5497 GCA_035293125.1 Gaiellaceae bacterium
GACCCGGCCCGTTTCCAGACCGAGCCGCCAGCCTGCTACCGGGCCTCCTGGCAGCTACCCGGACGGGACTCACACCCGCTGGCGACGACGAGCTTATGTTCGGATCAGGTCACCGATGGCACCACCTCCGAATCGCTGGGCGCACGTCGTAGTTCCAACAGATCACGACATTCGCGTGATGCCAAGGGGTAGCTGGCCCGTCAGGACAGGAACTCAAAGAGCCGTCTTGCGCGCCCGAGGTCCGGGCGCTCTACGCTCCGTCGCCAGAACCTCCCGCGACTTCTCTTAGAGACGGTTCCAGAAGTCGCCCCGCCGCTCCTCCGTTTCGTCCGAAGCGATAGCCGGCGGCCCGGACGCTGTGCCGCCGGATGCGCTGCCCCTTTCACGCGAAAGCAGTAGCGCGCGTCGGCGGTGCGTGAGGCGGGACGTCGCTTGCGGCCGTCGTCGCGAGCGGCGGTCGTTGCGACCGAGGGCCGCCGATCGGTTTCGCCCATGAGACCGGCCAGCGGGGCGGGCGGATCGGCGACTGGCACGAGGACTTCTCCAGGCTCTCGGTGCGAGCGGCGAGGAGAGCGTGGCGGGAGCTTATGTGGCGACGGTCAGCACGAGCTTCCCGCGCACGTGGCCGCTCTCACTGAGCTCGTGCGCGCGCTTCACGTCGGCGAGAGGCATCGCCTCCGCGATCTCCACGCGCACGTCTCCGCTTGCCACGAGCTCGGCTATCCGCGCGAGCTGCTCGGGCTTCGGGCTCATCACGTGCAGCTCGGCGCGCACCCCGCGCCCGCGCGCGACCTCCTCGGGCGGGGCGCCGGCGATAGTGACGAGCATTCCGCCCTCGCGCACGGCCGGGAGCAGCGAGGCGGTCGTGTCACCGCCGACGGTGTCGAACGCGACGTCGGCGCCGCTCACCGCCTCGCCCACGTCCTGCTGCGTGTAGTCCACGTACTCGTCGGCGCCCAGGCCCAGCACGAAGTCGCGGTTGCGTGTGGAGCCGGTGCCGATCACCCGCGCGCCCGCCACCTTGGCGAACTGCACGGCGAAGTGGCCTACGCCGCCGGCGGCGCCCGCTATGAGAGCCGTCTGCCCACTGCGCAGCGCGCCCCGGTCGAACAGAGCCTGCCAAGCGGTGAGGCCGGCAACCGGTATCGCTGCGGCCTGCTCGTGACTCACGCCCTCGGGCTTCTTCGCGATCACCCCGGCGGACGCGGTCGAGTACTCCGCGTACCCGCCGCTCGCCGAGCTGCCGAACACTTCGTCGCCCTCGGCGAAGCCGTCGGCGCGCGAGGTCTCGACCGTGCCTGACACGTCGTAGCCGAGCACTGTGGGGAGCGGCTTGTTCATGAACCCGCGGCGGAGTTTCCAGTCCGCCGGGTTGACCGATGCGACGTGGACCTTGATCAGCACCTCGCCGTCGCCAGGCTCGGGGCGATCGATCTCCTCGTAACGCAGGACATCGGCGTCGCCGGTCTCGTGCATCACCACGGCCTGCATCGGGGATCTCCTCCTCGGGTCGGGGCCGGTAGAGGCAGGTGACCGCAGCTTACGGCCTCGCGGCGGCCGGTGGCTGTCGATCGACAACGCGCTCGCCGCATGCAAACCGGGGCGCGTCGCCGAAGGCGTCCGCATCGCCGCTCGAGCGATCCGGCACCGCGGTTAGGCGACGAGGAGCCGCGACGGCTCGAACAGCTCGAGGAGCGGATCGCGATCGCCGAGGATGGCGCGGGCGACGAGCCGTCCGCAGGCAAAGCCGAGCACGTTGCCGTGCCCTGAGTAGCCGCCCGCGACCCAGAGGCCGTCCTCGCCGGGCACGCGCCCGACGACAGGCAGGAAGTCGAAGACCATCCCGAAGATCCCCGCCCAGCGGTAGTCGATGCGCAGCGGACGACCCATCAGAGACTCGACGAACCGTTCCAGCGCCGCCTGGACGGGAGGGGTCGTCACCTCGTCGGCCGTGAACTCGGTGTCGAGCGAGACGTCGCGGAAGCCGCCTGCGACGATGCGTCCATCCGGAGTCTGGTGCCAGTAGTCGAAGCCGTGCCGACCGTAATGAGGGACTTCGAAAAGCATCTCCGGAACGGGCTCGGTCGCGATCACCTGCCCCCGCGTCGGGACGATCAGCCCTTCGAGCTCTCCGAGGAGACCGCTCGGATAGCCGTCCGTCGCCACGACAACGACCTTCGCGCCGGTCTCGTTCGGAGAGTCGATCCGGGTGTGCTCGTGGATCTCGACGCCGGCCTCGGCCGCACGCGCAGCCAATCGCCGGACGAGGCGCGCCGGTTGCAGGACGCCGTCGGGCGGGTGACGGATCGCGGCGGGATAGCGGTCCGCGAGCGGCGGCGGCAGCTCGTCCAACCACTCGACGGCAAAGCCGCCTGACCGGAGCCCGTCGTACTCGGCCCGGAGCTCCTCACGCTCTTCCTCGTCCACCGCCACGCGCAGGCTTCCGCTCGGCCGAAACGCGTCCCCGGCCACGTCGGCAAGCTCGGAGAGCTCATGCTCGGTCCAGCGCCAGAGAGCCACGGCGCGCTCACGCCCGATCGACTCGGAGAGCACCGGAAAGGGAGCCGAGCCACCCCGCAGTGCGAACCCCCCGCTGCGCCCACTCGCGCCGCCCGCGATCTCGCGCGCCTCGTACAGCCGCACGCGCAGACCCGCTTCGGCGAGCGCGAGAGCACACGAGCAACCCGTGATCCCCCCGCCGACGACGGCGACGTCGAGGGGCCCGTCGAGTCGCACGCGCGGAAGCGGATCGTGCGGCTCCGCGAGCCAGTACGAGACGGCCGTCATCGACCAGCGATCCTAGACGGCTGGTCGGTATACGCCGTCCTCGAGCGTGATCCGACCCGCGAGCTCGAGCTCCATGAGCGATGCAGAGAGCGGTGCCGGCTCGATACCCACCGCCCGCGCGAGCTCGTCCGCGGTGAGGGCGCCCTTGCCGAGCTCGGCGAGGAGCGCGTCGGCCGCGTGGCCGAGCGAGGCCGGCACCGGCTTCACGAGCTCGATGCCGAAGACCTCGAGCACGTCTGCCGCACACGTCACCGGTATCGCGCCCAGCCGGAGCAGCGCATTCGTTCCGCCGGAAAGCGTGCTCGTGATCTCGCCCGGCACGGCCAGAACGTCTCTGCCTTCCTCGAGCGCGAAATCGGCAGTGATCAGCGCACCGCTTCGCTCGCGCGCCTCCACGACGAGCGTCGCACAGCAGAGGCCCGCGATGATCCGATTGCGGGCAGGGAAGCGCCAGGGTGCGGGCTCGACGCCAGGCTCGTACTCGGAGACGGCGAGGCCGTGCTCGCATATCCGTCTCGCGAGCTCGGCGTGCGCGGCCGGGTAGTCGCGGTCGATCCCGCAACCGAGAACGGCAACAGTGGTCCCACCCGCTTCGAGCGCGCCGCGATGCGCTTCTCCGTCGATCCCGCGCGCCATCCCGCTGACGACCACGAGGCCGGCGGCGGCGATCTCACGGGCAAGCGAGCGGGCGACAGAACGCCCATACGAGGAGCACGCCCGCGCGCCGACGATGGCGACCGCTGGCGCCGTGAGAATCGCGTCTCCACCCCCGCCTCGCAGGAAGAGCTGGGCAGGTGGGTCGTGGATGGCGGCAAGCAGGGGCGGATACGCGACGTCACGCCTTCGGAGGCGACGGGCCTCGGTCATGCAGCGGGAAGCTCTCCGGGCATCCGATACGAGAGCGCCTCGGCGAGGTGCGCCGGCTCGACCTCGTTCGCATTCGCGAGGGCAGCGATCGTCCGGGCGACACGAGCCACGCGCACGCGTCCTCGCCCCGAGAGGGGCAGCCGGTCGACCGCGCTCGAGAGCAGCTCCGACGCCGCGTCAGTCCGGCGTGGAAGCGCTGTCCGCAGTCGCCCGCGTGCCTCGACGACCCGATCCCGCACGAAGCGAGAGCACTCCCCCGGCGCGGCAGCGAGCTCCGCCGCTCGCGGGCGCGGCATCGCGACCGCAAGATCGAAGCGGTCGAGCAGAGCGCGAGAGAGCTTCTCCCGGTACGCAGCGAGCCGTTGCGCCGTGCACCCGCACTCGACCGCCGGATCGCCGCGCCCCCCGCACGGGCACATGTTCATCGTGCCGACGAGCTGGAACCGAGCAGGGAAGAGCGCGTGACCGCCGACCCGCGCGACGGCGACGACACCGTCCTCCAGAGGCTGGCGCAACGCCTCGAGCACGGAGCGCGGAAACTCGGGCAGCTCGTCGAGCAACAGGACGCCGCGATGTGCGAGAGAGACCTCTCCGGGACGAGGGCTTGGACCACCGCCTACGACCGCGGGCGCCGAAGCGCCGTGATGTGGCGCGCGGAACGGCGGTGTCGTGATGAGAGGTCGTTCGGGTGAGAGAAGGCCCACGACGGAGTGGATCCGCGTCACCTCGAGAGCCTCCTGCCGCGTTAGCGGGGGAAGGATCCCGGGCAGCCTTCGGGCGAGCATGGTCTTCCCCGTTCCGGGCGGGCCTGCGAGCAGCAGGTTGTGCGCACCTGCGGCCGCGATCTCGAGCGCACGACGCGCGCGTTCCTGGCCTCGCAGCTCCGACAGGTCGGGGCCGTCGGCGCCCTCGAGCACTTCGGCGCGCAATGGCTCGAAGTCGGGGGCCTCGATCTCTCCGCGAAGGTACGCCACGACCTCGGCCAGATTCCGAACGGGAACCGGCTCGATGCCGGCAAGTGCGGCCTCGGGTGCAGATTCGGCGGCGCAGACGACTCTCCGGAGTCCCGCTCGGCGAGCACCCTCGGCAACGGCCAGCGTTCCTGCGACGGGCCGGATTCGCCCGTCGAGCGCGAGCTCACCGACAGACGCGTGCTCGGCCAGCCGCTCGGGGGGAAGCTGGCGCGTGGCCGCGAGAACCGCGAGCGAGATCGGGAGATCGAAGCCGGAGCCCTCCTTGCGGAGCGCCGCCGGGGCGAGGTTGACCGTTATGCGCCGGTTGAGCGGCCAGTCGAGGGACGCGGAGACCACCCCGCTCCGGACGCGATGCTTCGCCTCCTGGCAGGCGCGGTCCGCAAGCCCGACGATCGCGAAGCCAGGGACGCCCGGTTGCAGATGCGCCTCTACCTCCACCTTCCGCGGCTCGAGCCCAACCAGAGCGTGGGTGACCGCGCGTGCGAGCACCTCGAGGACGGTAGGCGCGAAGGCGTCACGCGGGGGTAACGCCTTCGCGCCGAGGGTGACACAACCTGACGTGAAACACGGGTGCCGCGGCCGCGAAGCGGCCCTTCAGGGAAGGCGCGGAGCGCCTTGTCCGCGCAGCGGACCAGTGGAGGGGGTCTGGGGGAAGGCGCGCAGCGCCTTGTCCGCGCAGCGGACCAGTGGAAGGGGTCTGGGGGAAGGCGCGCAGCGCCTTGTCCGCGCAGCGGACCAGTGGAAGGGGTCTGGGGGAACCGGGAGGTTCCCCCAGCATGTGAGGCGGCCTGTCCGCGGAGCGGACCAGTGGAGGGGGTCTGGGGGAAGGCGCGCAGCGCCTTGTCCGCGCAGCGGACCAGTGGAAGGGG
>DATDOS010000012.1:0-4804 GCA_035293125.1 Gaiellaceae bacterium
GTCGAGGTGGACGTCGACCTGGCTCCCGTCGCCGAGCGTGACCTCCACCTCGTAGTACCCGTCCTCGTCGCCGACCTCGGACTCGGTGACCCTGCCGCCTCCGGTCGAGGCGAGAGCCGCCGCAGAGGCCCGGGCGAGCGCGTTCCCCGTGATCGGCTTGCCGCCGTCGTCGCCTGCGCCTGCCGCGATGGCGATTCCCGTCGAGATTGCGGCGAGAGCGACGACGACCGCGACGATCAGCGCGATTCGCTTCATGGACGACCTCCGTGTCGATTGACTCTCGCCCACGCTACGAGGTCGCGATGAGACGGCCGTGAGACTGTTTCTCATCGAACTCTCATCTCCGTCGCGACAATGAACGGAGTGCGGATCCTGGTCGTCGAGGACGAGCTGAAGATGGCGAGCCTCCTGCGCCGTGGGCTCACGGAGGAAGGTCACGCCGTGGACCTCGCCCGCACGGGAGACGACGCTCTCTGGATGGCCGGCGCGGCGGAGTACGACGCGATCGTGCTCGACCTCATGCTGCCCGGGCTGGACGGCGTCGAGGTTTGCCGCCGGGTTCGCGAGAGCGGGGTCTGGGCTCCCGTGCTGATGCTGACCGCCCGCGATGCGATCGAGGATCGAGTCGCCGGGCTCGACGCCGGCGCCGACGACTACCTCCCGAAGCCGTTCTCGTTCGCCGAGCTCCTCGCGCGCCTGCGGGCCCTGGCGCGCCGCGGCGCCGCAGAGCGGCCGGCCGTTCTCGAGGTCGGCGACCTTCGGCTCGACCCGGCAACGCGTCAGGCGTGGCGGGGGTCGACGGAGGTTCGCCTCTCGGCCAAGGAGTTCGCGCTGCTCGAGACCTTCATGCGTCGCCCGGGCCAGGTCCTCTCGCGGTACCAGCTGCTCGAGCACGCCTGGGACTACGGATACGAGAACCGCTCCAACGTCGTGGACGTGTACGTCCGCTACCTCCGCGACAAGATCGACCGACCGTTCGGTCGTGACTCGCTCGAGACCGTCCACGGGGTCGGCTACCGACTCCGCAAGGAGGTCGGCTCATGAGGCGACTGCCGATCCGCCTGCGCCTCACGCTCGTCTTCGCACTCGTGATGGCTGTGGTACTCAGCGCCGTCGGGGCTTTCCTCTACGTCCGTCTCGGAGCCACTCTCGACGAGCGGGTCGATGAGAGCCTCACGAGCCGCAGCGAGGCGCTGTCCGCTCTCGTCACGAGCAGTGGGGACGACCTTCGTCTGGAGGACGTTCGCGTCGTCTCCAGCGAGGACGGCTTCTCTCAGGTGATCGGGTCAGACGGCTCGA
The DNA here is from genome assembly GCA_035293125.1 of Gaiellaceae bacterium. Taxonomy (GTDB): domain Bacteria; phylum Actinomycetota; class Thermoleophilia; order Gaiellales; family Gaiellaceae; genus GMQP-bins7. Next base: position 1,300 of record DATDOS010000012.1, read on the forward strand.
TCCTCGCCGCGCTCGACTACGAGGCACGCGTACAGCTGCTCACCGCAGCAGAGCTCAGGCAGTCCCTTGTGCAGAGGCTCGTGGTCGAGCGCCAGGTGGCCCGAGCCGGTGGTGCAAGCGAGGAGGTCCGCATGCTCGCGACACCCGTCGAGATCGGAGACCGTGTCGAGGTCGTCCTGGTCGGCGAGTCGCTCGAGGATCGAGACGACGCGCTCGACGGCCTGCTCACCCAGCTTCTCGTCGTCTTGCCGATCGCACTCGTGCTCTCCTCCGGAGTCGGCTACCTCGTGGCCGGCGCCGCGCTCCGCCCGGTGGAGGCGATGCGTCGGCGCGCAGCCGAGATCTCGGCGGACACGCCCGAGCGTCGGTTGCCGCTCCCGGACGCGCACGACGAGGTCTACCGGCTCGGGGAGACGCTCAACGAGATGCTCGAGCGGCTCGACGCCGGGCTTGCACGAGAGCGGCGCTTCGTGGCCGATGCAAGTCACGAGCTCCGGACCCCGCTTGCAACGCTGCGGACGGAGCTGGAGCTGGCCACGCGCCGGCCGCGCTCACCCGAGGAGCTCGAGTCGGCGCTCCTGTCCGCTCGAGAGGAGGTCGAGCGGCTCGTTCGTCTCGCCGAGGACCTCCTGGTGCTCGCGAGGTCGGACGAGGGACGACTTCTGCTGCGCGTCGAGCGGCACTTTGTCCGCGAGGTGCTCGACGCTGTCGCCGGCCGGAACGACTCGCGCGCAAGCGCGGCGGGGCGGAGGCTGGACGTGGTCGCGTCGGCCGACGAGACCCTCGTCGGAGATCGCCCGCGCCTCGAGCAGGCGCTCGGGAATCTCGTCGACAACGCTCTCCGTCACGGGGCCGGCACCGTGCAGCTCGAAGCCCGAGCCGAGGACGGCTCGCTCGTGCTCTGCGTCGCCGACCAGGGGGAGGGCTTCTCGCCGGAGTTCCTTCCGCATGCGTTCGAGCGCTTCAGCCGCGCCGACGTCGCACGCGCTGGGGGCGGCGTCGGCCTCGGCCTCGCGATCGTGGAGGCGATCGCTCGCGCGCACGGCGGGAGCGCGACGGCGTCCAATCGCGTCGATGGCGGCGCCGAGGTGACGATGGTGATCCCGACTGAGCCTCAGATGGCTGATCGGTGATTGCCGTCGATGCGGGGATGGTTGAAACCAAGCCGGGGACGCCGCCCGTCCGAGCGCGTATCGGGAATACGGGTGAGGACGGGCGGCGCCCCCGGCGCCGTGTCTCAGCCACCTCCCGCGCGACGAGGAATTGCCGATCAACCATCTTGCTCACCGCGATCTCATCTGACGCTCATACGCTCGGCGGGAAATGCGAGGGAAGGAGACGGCAATGCGAGCTCTGATGCTGGTGACCACGATCGCGGCGGCCGCGCTGCTCAGTGTCGGGTGCGGAGGAGGCGAGCCCGCTGCGCTGCCGCAGGGCAGCGAGCCGGTCGAGCTCGACCCTGCTGGCTTCACGATCGAGATCGACAATCCCTACTGGCCGATGGCACCCGGTACCACGTGGGTCTACAGCGAGACCGACGGCGAGGGGAACGAGCAGCGAGTCGAGGTCACGGTGACGAGCGAGACGAAGGAGATCATGAGCATCGAGGCGAGGGTGATCCACGACCTCGTGACCGAGAACGGCAAGCCCGTCGAAGACACCCTCGACTGGTACGCGCAGGACGCCGACGGCAACATCTGGTACCTGGGCGAGGACACGAAGGAGTACGAGAACGGCAGGGTCGTCTCGACCGCCGGCTCGTGGGAGGCGGGTGTCGACGGCGCGCAGCCCGGGGTCATCGTGCCGGCTGCACCCGAGGTCGGCATGACGTACAGGCAGGAGTACTACGCGGGCGAGGCGGAGGACGCGGCCGCCGTGCTGAGCCTCGACGAGTGGACACAGGTCCCGTACGGCTCGTTCAGGGACGTGCTGATGACGAAGGACTACACGCCGCTCGACCCGGACGTCCTCGAATACAAGCTCTACGCACGGGGCATCGGCCCAGTCCTCGTCCTGGGCGTCTCGGGTGGTGGAGGACGGGAGGAGCTTCTCGAGCTCACGAAGCGGTAGAGCGAACCGCGGCTGCGAGTATCCGACGGGATGCTCTTCGCCGAGATCGCTCAGGCCTCCGCCGATGTTGCCGCTACGTCATCCCGGCTGGCGAAAGTGGCTCGGCTCACCGAGTGCCTGCGGCACGCGGAGCCCGGCGAGGTCGGGATCGCGGTCGCCTACCTCTCGGGTGAGCTTCCTCAGGGCACGATCGGAGTGGGGTGGGCGTCGCTCCGGGAGCTCCCGGCTCCAGCGACGGCGCCGCAGCTCGAGCTGCTGGAGGTCGACGCGGCGCTCTCCCGGATCCAGGGCATCGCCGGGGTTGGCTCGCAGGCGGCCCGGCGCGTGGAGCTTTCGAGCCTCTTCGCGCGTGCCACGGAGCGCGAGCACCGATTTCTGGCCGCTCTGCTGCGCGGGGAGCTCCGGCAGGGAGCGCTCGAGGGCGTGATGGTGGATGCCGTTGCGAAGGCGGCCGGCGTGCCGATTGGTGAGGTACGGCGCGCGGCCATGCTCGCCGGAGATCTTCCCGACGTGGCTGCCGTGGCTTTCGCTGACGGTCCTGACGGGCTTGCCCGGTTCGGGCTCAGACCGCTTCGTGCGCTCAAGCCGATGCTCGCCCAGACCGCCGACGACGTCGGATCGGCCCTCGTGCGCGTCGGCCCGGCGGTGGTCGAGTGGAAGCTGGACGGCGCGCGCATACAGGTACACCGGCTCGCAGGTGAGGTGCGGGTCTTCACGCGGAATCTCGCGGACATCACGGATCGTGTGCCCGAGATCGTCGAGACGGTGCGGAAGCTTCCGGTGGCCGCGATTGTGCTCGACGGCGAGGCGATCGCGCTCCGACACGACGGACGGCCCCGGCCCTTCCAGGAGACCATGAGCCGCTTCGGAACCCAGGTCGCCGTCGACGAGCTTCGCCGCGCGGTTCCTCTGTCGGCCTTCTTCTTCGACTGCCTGCACGTCGACGGGGAGGACCTGGTCGATCGGCCCGCCCGGGAGCGGCTCGCTGCCCTCGACGATCGTCTTCCCGCATCCCTGGTCGTACCCCGAGTCGAGACGGACGACGCCGGAGTGGCGCAGACGTTCCTCGACGACACGCTCGCGCGCGGCCACGAAGGGGTGATGGTCAAGGCGCTCGACGCACCCTACGAAGCGGGTCGTCGTGGCGCGGGTTGGCTCAAGGTGAAGCCGGCTCACTCACTGGATCTGGTCGTGCTCGCCGCCGAGTGGGGGCACGGGCGACGTCACGGGAGACTCTCGAACCTCCACCTCGGAGCCCGAGACCCCGCGAGTGGGGGCTACGTGATGCTGGGCAAGACCTTCAAGGGCATGACCGACGAGGTGCTCGCCTGGCAGACGGAGCGCCTGCAGGAGATCGAGACGCACCGGGATGCCCACACCGTGTACGTGCGGCCCGAGCTGGTGGTCGAGGTCGCGTTTGACGGCGTGCAGACGA
>DATDOS010000013.1:0-45043 GCA_035293125.1 Gaiellaceae bacterium
TCTCGCCGCCAGCTCGAGGACGCGCAGCGCGTTCGCGGTCGTCTTCTCGAGGGTCTGGTTTCCGTAGGTCGTCGTGACGCCCAGGAGGTCGATCTCGGGACTCGCGAGCGCGAGCAGCAGCGCGATCGCGTCGTCGTGCCCGGGATCGCAGTCGAGGATGACCGGAATGGGCCTCTCACTCATGAACGCAGCACCTGTCCCAAGAGGACGCCAAGTTACAACTTGTAACTTGCGTTCTGCGACTGGATCGAGGAGAGCTACCGGATCGTCGCCCCGAAGCGCCTTGTCGCGGCGCTCGACGGGGCTACATAGGAGGAGGCAAGCCTCGTCCCTACGCGAGAATCGCGTCGATCTCCGCGCTCGTCGGTAGAGACGTCTGCGCGCCCATCCGCGAGGCGGCGAGGGCTCCCGCAGCGCACGCTCGCTCGAGGGCCTCCTGGGATTCCCGCCCCTCCAGCAACGAGACCAGCAGGCAGGCGGTGAACGCATCGCCCGCCGCGGTGCCGTCGACAGCGTCGACCTCGGGCGGTGCGGCCCGGGCGATCTCCTCGCCGTCCTCGAGGAGCACGGCGCCGTCGGCGCCGAGCGTCAGCGCGACGAGTCCGTCCTTTCGGGACAGCGACTCGAGCTCGTAGCGATTGACGACGGTGAGATCGGGGTCGACCCGGACGGGTCGCGCGGGCGCGGCGTTGAGGCAGAAGACTCCGGTGCACGCCTCCCACGCGGCGAGAACCGCCTCGTCGGGGATCTCGAGCTGGCAGAGGACGGCGTCGTGGTCTTCGAGCTGGATGTCGCCGAGAGTCTGGTTCGCGCCTGGAGCGACCACGATCTGCGTCTCGGCGGTCGCATCCACCAGGATCACGGCGACTCCAGTCGGCTCGTCGACGACCCGAAGATCGAGCGTGACCCCCGCTTGCCGCAGTCCACGGAGCGCCTCCTCGGCGAACGGATCGCGCCCGACCGCGCCGATCATCGTCACCTCCGCCCCGAGCCGTGCACAGGCGACGGCCTGGTTCGCGCCCTTTCCGCCCGGAAACCGCGAGAACGTTGCGCCGCTGACCGTCTCACCGGGCTTCGGTAGGCGCTCGCAGCGCGCGACGAGGTCGAGGTTGATCGACCCGACGACGACGATTCGCGGAGCCACCTCCGCAGCCTAGGGTACGGAGATGGACCGCAGCGCCGCAGGTCTGATCGGGCTCGGTGTCGCGGTCGTTCTACTCTCGGCAGGCCCCGCTCCATCCGCGTCGGTGCGTTCGTGGTCCCTCGTCGAGGCACGCAAGCAGCTCCTCGACGCGCAGCCGTTCGCCGTCGTCGATGTCTCCCAGGCGGATCGCCCGGTGTTTCGGATCGACGTCGAGCGCGCCGCGCCATCCTCTGTCAACGCACTTGGCGCTCCCACGCTCGTCCGCGGTGTTCGGAGGTGGCGAAGCTTCCGTTTCACAGGCCCCGTCGAGGAGATCGTGAGCGGCATCGAGCCGACCGCGTCTTTCGTGTTCTCACCCGGATCCGCCGGAGGCATGCGCGTTCGCGACTTCCGCGGGCCACCGCCGAACCGCCACGAGCCGACCCTCCCCGTCCGTGGGGCGTTCTACTACGGCTGGTTCCCGGAGCTCTGGTCGGCAGGAAGCATCGCTCCGTACACGCGCTACCGCCCGTCGCTCGGGTTGTACTCGTCGGGCGATCCACGAGTGCTCCGGAACCACGTCGCCGCGATGCGGTACGGCGGCTTCGACATCGGCATCTGGTCCTGGTGGGGAATCGGCGAGCCCACGGATCTCCGTTTCCCGGCCGCCCTTGACGTCGCCCGGCCGACCCCCTTCCGCTGGGCCGTCTACTACGAGGACGAGGGGTACGGCGATCCGAGCCCGGAGCAGATCCGTAGGGATCTCGAGTACATCCGCGACCGGTACGGCTCGAAGCCCGCGTACCTACGACTCGGCGGTCGTGTGGTCGTGTTCGTCTACTCGGCCGACGACGTCGACTGCGAGGTCGCCCAGCGCTGGAGCCGGGCGAATCCCGGCGGGCTCTTCATCGTCCTCAAGGTCTTCGGTGGCTACAGCGGGTGCCCCGCGCAGCCGGACGGCTGGCATCAGTACGGCGCCGACTTCGCGACCGGAATCGACCGCCAGACCGGGTACGGGACGACGATCATGCCGGGGTTCTGGTTCGTCGAGCACCCTTCGAGCCTCGTCTCTCGCGACCTGGCTCGGTGGCGTCGGACGATCCGTGACATGGTCGCGGGGAGCGATCCCTTCCAGCTCGTCGTGAGCTTCAACGAATGGGGTGAGGGAACCGCTGTGGAGAGTGCCGCCGAATGGGAGTCGCCGTCGGGATACGGCTCGTACCTCGACGTGCTGCACGAGGAGCTCGGAGTGGGATCTCAGGCGGCGAGGGCGCGGAGGTCGTCCACGGTGGATCCCAGCAGCGTGTCGCGAAGGTCGAAGAGGCCAGCCCAGAGGGACGACCGGTCGGGCACCGCGTCTAGGCTGGCCGCCGTGGCGAGCCCCTCGAGCGCTCGCACGAGCACGGCGAGCTCGAGGTAGACGGCCGCCACGCGGTTCGGGCACGCTCGAACACCGGCGCGATCGAGGATCGGCCGCCACTCGACGAGCTCCCCCGCCCCGGGCCCGGCGTACCACGAGCGACCCTCCGCGAGCTCCGGCTCGAGCTCGAGGAGATATCGTGAGAGCGGCCGTTCCAGACCCGCAAGCGCCGTCTCGACCCGGTCCGCCGCCCGCCGTAGCGCTGCCTGGCGGCCCCCAACTGTCGGGGGCACGGCCTCGCCCCTCCCCCAGCGCTCGAGCAGTCGGCAGAAGGCGAGCGAAGCCGCCTCGCACGCTCGAAGCTGCGAGACGAGCCGCGCCGCGCTGAGCTCGCTGGCGGCGTTGCCCTCGATAACCGTGTGCCAACCAGTCATCTAGACCTCGATCACCACAGGAAGGATCATCGGGCGTCGACGCGTGCGGTCGTAGACGATCTGGCCGACGGCGTCGTGGATGTGCTCCTGGAGGAGCTTGATTTCCATGACGTGCTCGAAGGCGAGCTCACGAACCACACGATCGGCCTCGTCGCGAAGCTCGTCCAGTAGGTCGTCCGAGTCCGCGAACCCACGGGCGATCAGCTCGGGCGGGGCGATCTCCCCGCCGTCGGAGGACGCGAGGGTCGTGACGACGATGAGCACACCGTCCTCCGACAGCCGGCGGCGGTCTCGAAGGGCGACGTCCTGGACATCCCCGACCCGGAGCCCGTCGACGAACGTCACGCCGGCGTCCACGCGGTCCACGAGACGCGCCTCGCCGCGTGCCAGCTCGACGACCGAGCCGTTCTCCGCGATGAGGATCCGATCCTCGGGGACACCCGCCTCGCGGGCGAGCTTCGCGTGCGCCGCGAGCATCCGGTACTCGCCGTGAATCGGCATCACGTGCCGCGGCCGCAGGAGCGACAGCATCGTCCGCAGCTCCTCCTGGCAGGCGTGTCCCGAGACGTGCACGGGCGCGATCTCTTGGTGCAGCACCTCGGCCCCCGCGCGCGCGAGCTGATTGATCGAGTCGTGGACACGAAGCTCGTTCCCCGGCACGGGCTTCGCGGAGATGATCACCGTGTCTCCCGGTTCGACCGACACCGCTTTGTGGTCCCCGTACGCGATGCGGGTGAGCGCCGACATGGGCTCGCCCTGGCTTCCCGTGCAGAGCACGACGACCCGATCCGGCGGAAGCTGCGCGGCTTCGTCCGGGTTGACGACGGCGTCCTCGGGAAGCGCGACGTACCCGAGGTTCTGCGCGATATTCAGGTTCTTGCGCATGGAGCGGCCGATAACGGTGACCTTGCGGCCGCACTCGACCGCGACGTCGGCCGCCTGCTGCATGCGGTGGATGTTCGATGCGAACGATGCGACGAGGATCCGACCCGTCCGGAGCGGGAAGATCGTGCGAAACGCCTCGCCGACGAGGCGCTCCGAGCCGGTGTTCCCGGGCCGCTCGGCGTTCGTCGAGTCCCCGAGGAGGAGGTCGACGCCGCGGTTCCCGACCTCCGCCAGCTTGCCGACGTCGGTCTTGAGCCCGTCCACGGGTGTGTGGTCGAGCTTCCAGTCGCCGGTGTGCACGACCCGGCCCGCCGCGGTTTCGATCACGAGCGCCGCGGCGTCGGGGATCGAGTGGGCGACTCGGATGAGCTCGACCGTGAAGGGGCCAAGCTCGAGCGGATCGTCTCCTGGAGCCGCCTCGAGCAGCTCCGTCGCCTGCCCGACCTTGTGCTCGTCGAGCTTCGACTTGACGAGCGCGAGGGTGAGACGCGTCGCGACGACCGTCTGGACCTCTACCTCGCGGAGAAGGTATGGCAGGCCACCGACGTGATCCTCGTGGCCGTGCGTGAGGACGACCGCCCGTACGCGCCGGCCCTCCAGATAGCCGATGTCCGGCAGCAGGAGGTCGACACCGAGGTGCTCGTCGCGGGGGAACGCAAGGCCGGCCTCGACGACCATGATCTCTCCGCCCGTCTCGAAGACGGTCATGTTCTTCCCGACTTCGCCGAGGCCGCCAAGCGGGATGATCCGCAGTTCGCTCATCTCCGCTGAGTGTATGCGCGTCCGGCGACGGGCTCTGGGGCAGTCGCTACGCGGCGGCCGGCTGGAGCAGGCCCAGGCGCTCGAGACAGCCTCGGACCGCCTCGCGCTCGCCGTCGGTCGCCTCGACGAGCGGGAGGCGAAGCCCACCGACCTCGTGCCCGAGGAGGTTGAGCGCGCACTTGACGGCGATCGGGTTGACGACCACGCGCAGCAACTCGATCGAAGGGACGAGTTCCTGGTCGATCGCGCGCGCCCCGTCGACGTCGCCTTCTCGGAACCGCCTCACCATCTCCTTCACCTGCGGCCCGACGACGTGCGTGTGGACGCACACGCCTCCGAGGCCGCCGAGCTCGAGGAACGGGAAGACGAGGTCGTCGTCGCCGGCGTAGAGGTCGAGCCCGAGCTCGACGATCCGGCGTGCCTGGTCGAGGTCGGGGTTCGCTTGCTTGACCGCCCGGACGGTCGGGATCTCGGCCAGCTGCGCGATCGCCTCCGTCTCGAGGTTGAGGACGACGCGGCCGGGAATGTTGTAGGCGATGACGGGCCGGTCGGAGACGTCTGCGATCGCCTCGAAATGCCGGACGATGCCGCGCATCGGAGGCTTGTTGTAGTACGGAGTCACCACGAGGAATGCGTGCACGCCGATCTCGTGCGCGCGCGCCGTCAGGTGAACGGAATGCGCCGTCGAGTAGGTGCCGGTGCCCGCGACGACGGTTGCGCGGTCGCCCACCTCGTCGACGGCGGCTTCGTAGAGCGCGAATCGCTCCTCGTCGGAGAGCGTCGGCGATTCGCCGGTCGTCCCGGTGACCACGAGGCCGTCGGAGCCGTTCTCGACGAGATGGGAAGCAAGCGCGCGGAAGGCGTCGAGGTCGACCGACCCATCTGCCTTGAAGGGCGTGACGATCGCGGTCACGATCTCTCCGAGCACGCAACCGGGATTCTACGGCTTCACGCGTCGCGCTCCTCCCCGCCCAGCGAGGAGCGCGTCGTCGAGGAGAAAGGAAGCGCTCCGAGGTCGAGGCGGCCCTGGGGGCCTCCTCGACAGCATCTCTCACGCGCAGGCGGCCGGAGCCGGAGTGACGTCGATCGGCGCCGGGCTTGCCCCTTCTGGGAGGAGGTAGACGATGTAGAACTCGGCTCCCTCGGAGCCTGCCAGGAAGTTGTGCGCATCCTCCGAGTGAACGAAAGACTGACCCGACTGGTACACGCTCGTGACGCACGTGTCACCGCTCGGCTCCATCGCGGTCAAGGGACCCGTCTTGACGACCACGATCGACGGCGCGGAATGCCCGTGCCAGCCCGTGTAGCCGTTCGGCGCCAGCGTCGCCTTCACGAGCGCTACGTCGATCGGCTCCTTCGCCTGCACCTTCAGCTTCTGGCTCTTGTCGTGGATGGTAAACGCGCCTGCGGCACCACGGGCAAGCGGCGTTCCCACGAGCCCGGACGACGGCGTCGCCAAGGCGGTTCCGGCAGCGAGTGCCCCGAGCACTGCGAGGCTCACCAACCCGATCACGATTCTGTCCTTCATCGTTCCTCCTCTCACCAGCGTCGATGTGGGCGGCCGTCTCGTCACACGCGAGCTCGTTTGACGGTGACCATGAATTGGGCCTTGCCCGTGTTGCCGCTCGAGTCGGTCGCAGAGCAGGCGACCTTCGTGCGCCCGAGCGAGAAGTAGCTGCCCGAGCGCGGCGTGCAGGCGACGGGGACAGAGCCATCAACCGCGTCCTGCGCCGTCACGATGTATCTCACGCGCAGTCGCTTCGCGCCTCGTGGCGCCCTGAGCGTCTTGTGCTTCGCTCCGCTCAGCGTGGGTGGGATCGTGTCCGCTGCAGGCACGTCAAGCGTTCCCGTAACGTCGACAGCCAGACTCCCCGCGTTGTTGCCGTACCATCCGGGAAGGCCTTGGTACAGGGCGCCGTCCGCGAATCCGACGAAGAGCCGTGTCGCCGCCTCCGGTACCTCGTAGCTCCGACCCTGACCGTCGCCGATGAAGAACGTCTGCCCGAGACGCGGCGCGAGCCGGTCGAACCGCTCCTTGTTCGTGAAGTCGAGGCGGGGCGGGGGTGGCATCGAAGGCTCGCCGTCGCTCAGGAAGACGCCGACGAGGAACATGCCGTTCTTCGCATCGACGATCCCGGAGATCCCACGCCACGAGTCGACATCGGTGGGGCCAAGGCCGTCGCCTTCGGCTCCGTTGGTCGGCGCCGAGTCGACGATCGGAGTGACCTTGCCTGTGATGAGCGGGAACGTCACGACCCGTGACGATCCCTGCGGCAGACGCCAGACGGGCGGAAGCGTGCCGCCGCCTCCCCCGCCCGGCGCCGGAGCGATGGTGTATCCAGCGCCGAAGATGTTGGCCGTGGCCGGAACCCGCTGCCCGGCTTGTTGCGTCGACGCGGCGGCAGCGGTAGCGAGCAGCCCCGCCGCGAGTGCCAGAGCAAACACTGTCTTCATCTCGTTCCTCCTCTCACGACGGGGCCGTCTGGACGTGTTCGACCCGCTCTAGAAGGAGCAGGTCGAGGTGGCTGGCTTCGCTGCATCGATCCGTACCGCCTGGCCCGCGGGCGCGGGTGCGATGTAGACGACGTACAGCTCCGCGTTCGCCGCTCCCTCGTTACGGCCGATGTGGACGTGCCCGAACCCGTCGTCGACGAAGCCCTGTCCCGCCCTGTACACCGTGCCGCGGCACGAGGGGTCGCTCTCGTCGTAGAGCGTGAACTCGCCTGACTTGATCAGCACGAACGCCGGGCCGGGATGGCTGTGCCAGCCGGTGGCGCCGCCAGGGGCGATCACCACCTGTTGGACCGCGAAGTCAGCCGATGCGATCTTCCGCGCGGCCGGCAGACCCAGCTTGGCCGCCGCCGCGGGATGGTTCGTGATCCAGGCCCCGACATCTTGAACCTCACCTTGATCCCGGAGCATCTTGAGGAACTCCGGCACGTCGCTCGCCGTCCACGCGCGGCCGCGCCAGCGCAACCCGCTCGCGTCACTCGGCTTCGCCTGGATCATCAGATCGCCTCCGAGCGTCGCTCGCGCAAGCACGGGCGCGCTGAGGATGCCGCTGCCGGGCGTCGCCCCGGCGAGTTGGACCGCAACGACCGCCGCGAGTGCGGCAGCTCCGATCGTTACCAACACCTTCGCGTTCATCGTTCCTCCCATTCGGTCAGGCGCTGACCGTCTGGACACGTTCGACCGCGCCCAGCTGCTCCATCAGCGCGAGCAGATCCCAGTTGACCCACGCGTCCGCGATGCGGCCGCTCTCGACGCGGTACACGGCGGTGCACCGTGCCTCCCAGGCGCGCCCGCTCGGCGGGACACCTTGGAAGAGGCCGCGATGTGTTCCCCGGCCGATGAAGTGGCTGGCGACGAGGTCGTCCTCGGCGAGCATGATGAGCGTCTCGACCTCGAGGTCGGGAAAGGCGGTCCGAAAGCTACGAGTGCGCTGGCGCAGTTCCTCGCTCGAGATCACCTCGTCCGCCGACCCGGGGCCGGCGCCGGTCAGCACCTCCGTGAGGTACCGCTCCACGACCTGCTTCGGGGTCATGCCGAGACGGTAGGACGGTCTTGGTCAGGCTCGATGAAACGTCGATGAGAAAGCGGTGAGAATCCGTCAGCGCAGCTGTGCGCGCCAGTCCGACCGCAGGCGATAACCGCTTCCACGGACGGTCTCGACGGCAGGTGCCGCCGTGCCGAGCTTGCGTCGCAGCGAGCGGACGACCGCGTCGACGACGTTGCTGCCGCCGGTGAACTCGGTCCCCCAGACCTCTCGCAGGAGGTCGTTCCGTGAGACCGCTTTCCCCTCGCATTGCCGCAGATGGCTGAACAGACCGAACTCGAGCGGCGTCAGCGCGACCCGTTCTCCATGAACCGAGAGCTCCCGTGCCGTCTCGTCCGGCGAAGGCTCGTCGCCGACGCCCAGCTCGGCGCCGACGAGCTCGGCGAGCCATCCGTCGACCGATCCCGGCCCGAAGTCGAGCACGACGCTCGTGTACTCGACCCCGTCGATGTCCACGCCTCGGTCGGCAATCGGGCGGAAGCCGAGCTTCTCGACCACCGGCCAGTACGTCGGCACGTCGTGGACGACGACGTACATCCGCCGGAGCGCCGGACGGAGTGCCATGTAGGCCCGCTTGACGTCGAGCCAACATGCCGCCTGCGAGGCGCACGGTAGCTCGCCCTTCTCGGCGTCGAGCCAGCGTCGCAGGCCGAGTGCGACCTGGCCCTTGGGCGTCGGGTTGTCTCGCAGGTGGCGCGACCACGACTCGACGACAGGGTCTACGAATGCCCGCGGGCTGTGGATGTGCTCCGTTCCAAGGAGGGAAAAGAAGCTCGTGACGATGCCGTCGCGATCGCGCCCGACCGAGAAGGTGCTTCGTGCCTCGTCCCACCAGGCTGCGAGCAGCGCGGCCGCGTTCTCTGGTTCGTGGTGGCCAGCGATTGCGGCAATCGCCGGCCAATCCTCGGCCCGGGCCGGCTCGACCGCGAGCGGCTGCGCGCCGCTCGGGAAGAAAGCCTCTCGGACGACGGGGTTCTCGATCAGGTAGAGCATGTCGGCGGTGTACCGCCAGAGCTCGGTCGGACCGGCATCGCGTACCTCTTCCCGAAGCTCGCGCCATGCGGCCCGCCGATATGCGCGGTACCGGACCGGATTCGCGCCGCGCAGGAAGGCACCGATCGCCTCGCGGACCGCGTCGTGCACGACGAGGCCGTCTCTGCCTGCGTCCACGAACGGCAGCTGGAGCAACCGTTCGAGTGCATCGCCGGGATCCTGCTCGTCGAGCATCGCGGCTAGCAATGGCTCCGTCGTTCGTCTGACGACCGACGCTGCCTCGAGAGCTCGTTGCGCTGCGCGATCGCCCACCTCTCGGAGGTACAAGCGGGCAAGCTCGTCGATCATACGGCCGGTCGCGGCCTCCTCGAGCTCGAGCTGGGGCTGCTCCGCGACGCCGGCTGCGGCAAGTGTCAGCGCCAGTGGATGCCCGTGTGCGATCCGGTTGAGGCGGCGCACCTCCGTCGCCCGGATTCCGAGCGCTTCGAGCAGAAGGGCGGAGTCTTCCTCCCGAAGTGGCCCGAGAGGAACGCTCCGGAAACCGCTGGACGACGAGAACCATGCCGCGACAGGCGGCTCGCGGCCCACCAGAAGTAGCCGCGCGCTAGGCGGCAACGAGGGCACGAGCACCTGTCGGAGCCACGTGTCCATCAGCCGGAAGACCTCGTAGTGGTCGAGTACGATCAGCGTCGACCGAACGGCCTCGTCGCTCTCCGTGCCCTCGACGTCGTCCGGCTCGAGAGCGGTGCGCAGCCCCCGCTCGGTCGGTTCGATCGTCCTGCAGTCGAGATGGACGACCGTGACGTCCGTGGCTGCGAGGTGATCGGCGAGCGCCGCGGCGAGGGCGGATTTCCCGATCCCGGCGATCCCATGCACATACACGACCGCGTGATCGCCCGAGCGGAGGAGGTCTTCGAGGACGGAGAGCTCCTGCTCGCGCCCCACGAACGAGCGAGGCCGTGCGCGCGAGCCTAGGGCGGTCATCCTCGCATTCTGACGCGAAACCCTCTCACAACAACCCTGGGCTCTCCAAACACACTCCCCGGTCAGCTCTCGTCGACTTGCTGCTCGAACACGTGCTGAAGCTCGTCGTCGAGGAAGACGAAGCGGATCTCGTCGAAACGATCCGCGAGCTCACGCACTGCGGAGACCGAGACGCGTGCGGCGAGCTCGGCCGGGTACCCGTAGATGCCGGTCGACAGCGCCGGGAAGGCAACCGTGCGGCAGCCGAGCTCCGCCGCAACCTCGAGCGAACGGCGGTACGCCGAGGCCAGGAGCTCCGGCTCGCCGTCCTGTCCCCCACGCCAGACCGGGCCGACCGCGTGGATCACGTATCGGGCGGGCAATCGTCCGGCGCCAGTCGCCTTCGCGTCCCCGGTCGCGCAACCGCCGAGCGTCGCGCACTCCGCGAAGATCTCGTCGCCGCCCGCGCGCCTGATCGCCCCGCATACGCCTCCGCCGGGCGCAAGCGCCTCGTTGGCCGCGTTGACGATCGCGTCCACTTCCTGTGTCGTCAGGTCGCCGACGACGAACGTGATCACAGAAGCGCGTCGAGCCCGACCGTGAGCCCGGGGGGAAGCTCTCGAACCTTCTCGAGCGCCAGCAGGACCCCGGGGACGAACGCCTCCCGCGACGTCGTGTCGTGGCGAATCGTGAGGGTCTCGCCCATTCCTCCGAAGATCACTTCCTGGTGAGCGACGAGGCCCGGAAGCCGCACCGAGTGGATCGCAGGGTCCGTCCCCATCCGCGCCGCCGTCGCCTTCGCCGTACCCGAGGGGGCGTCGCGCTTCGCCTCGTTGTGGAGCTCGACGATCTCGGCACGCGAGAACGTCCGCGCCGCCTCCTCGGCGAACCGCATCATCAGCACCGCGCCCTGCGCGAAGTTCGGCGCGTGAAAGCAGGGGACTGCGGCCTCGCGCGCCGCCGCATCGAGCGCATCGACGTCGAAGCCGGTCGTACCGATGACGACCGGTACGCGGACCGCAAGGCACTCCTCGACGTTGGCGGCGACCGCGTCCGGGCGGGTGAAGTCGACGGCGGCGTCGCATCCTCCAGGCCCCGAGGCCCGTCCGTCGACGACGGCGTGCCCAGCGGCCTCGAGTGCGGGGACAAGTACCGCCCCCACCTTTCCGCGCACACCGAAGACCGCGACGCGCACTACGCAGCCTTCGACAGAAGCGCCGGGTTGACGCGCGCAACGGCCTCGTGGAAGCAGCCCTCGTCCGGGCCGATCCCCGCGGCCGAAAGCCGGCCCGGCGCGAGGAGCTCGTCGGCGAGCTGGGCGACGTCGCCGGCGGACACGGCCTCGAGCCGCCGCACGATCGCCTCGACCCGAAGAAGCGGCGTGTCCGTGATCGTCGCCTTCCCGAGTCGCGTCATCCGGTTCGAGGTCGACTCGAGCGACAGCAGGAGCCTTCCCTTGAGATTCTCCTTCGCGCGCGCGAGCTCGTCGCTCCGCACGTTCCCGCTGGCGAGGTCAGCGAGCTCGGCCACCGCGATCTCGAGGCAAGCCGCGAGGTTCTCCTCGCGAGTGCCGACGTACAGTCCGACCTGCCCGGCGTCCGCGTACTGGGACGAGTAGCTGTACACGCTGTACGCCATCCCCCGCTTCTCGCGAATCTCCTGGAAGAGACGTGACGACGCAGAGCCCCCGACGATCGCGTCGAGGATCGAGGCTGCGAACCGCCGCTCGTCCATACGTGGGATCCCCGGCGCGCTGAGGCACACGTGGTACTGCTCCGTGTCCTTGCGCTGGAAGCGGACACCAGGCTTGCCGAGACGTCCGATCGACCTCCGCGCGGGAAGTCCCGCACCGGCGGCGGCGCCGTTCCAGCGCCCGGCGAGCAGCCCGACGAGGTGCTCGTGGCGAACGTTTCCCGCGGCCGCCAGGACGACCCTGTCGCCGCGATAGGCGCGCCGGTGGTACGCGGCTAGGGCGCGGCGCGACACGCTCGAGATCACCTCTGCATGGCCGATGACCGGACGCCCGAGCGGATGGGTGCCAAACACGGCCTCCGCCGCGATGTCGTGGACAAGATCGTGCGGTGTGTCCTCGACCATCGCGATCTCCTCGAGCACCACCTCGCGCTCGGAGTCCACGTCTGCGAAGGACGGCCGCAAGACCATGTCCGCCATGACATCGAGCGCGGTCTCCAGCCGCTCGTCGGGAATCCGGGCGTAGACGACCGTCGTCTCGCGAGAGGTAGCGGCGTTGAGCTCACCGCCGAGCTCGTCGAAGATCTCGGCGATCTCCTGCGCCGAATACCGCGAGGAGCCCTTGAAGAGCAGGTGCTCGATGAAGTGGGAGACGCCTGCGCGCGCATTGGGCTCGTCGCGTGAGCCTGCGCCGATCCAGAAGCCGAGGGCCACGGACCGCACACCCGAGATCCGCTCGGAGATGACGCGCTCGCCCGTCGCGAGCTCGGTGAGCTGGTGCTTCGCCATGCTCGGCGGATCGTATCCCGCGTCCGGAGCGAGATAACCCGCCGACGCGGCGGGAGCCGACCGAGAAGAGGCCCCGGCAATCGCCGGGGCCTCTTGATGCGTGGACGGGCCAGATCCGTCACGCATGTGTTCGGTTGTTCGCCGACGGTCGCGAGCGGGACTGTGTCATGCGCCTTATCCGCGCTGCGGAGTGAGTTGAATCGGCCAGCGGAGGATTCGGCCGTCCCCCCAAAGCGACCGTCTCACGTCCACCATAGGACAGACCGGCGAGCGTGGACAAGTCGGATGCCCAGAAGCGGCGACGGAGACCTTGGCGCGCAGTGCCTGTCGTCATGCGGGATCGACGCGCGCGAGCAGGGCCCGCAGACTCTTACGGGATCTTTACGAAGAACGGCCGAGCCGTAGGGTCGAGTGTCGTGCTGACGCCCGAGTGACCTACGGATCGATCGTGGTCGTGCAGGTCACGGTAACGGGCGCGCTCACACGCGTCTCCGTCCCCCTCATGGGATCCCCGTCGTCGGACGTACCGCGGCGGGGGTTTGGCAGCCCCCAGGCAGCCGTTCGCCGAAGGCGCAGGCACAGGTCCCTAAGAGCCACTCGACGCGCCCGCGATGGGGAGGTATGCTGGCATACATGAAGCGCACGACAGTCAAAGTGCCCGATGAGCTCGACGCCCGTCTGCGGCAGGAGGCGGAACGCCGTGGCACAACGGTCTCGGAGATCACACGCGAGGCACTCGAGTCGTTTCTCGGTGTCGAATCGCCGCGACGTCTAGGCTTCGCTCGCGCCGGAGCCAGCGGTCGTCAGGACATCTCGGAGCGCATCGAGGAGATCCTGGCCACCGAGGTCGGCCGATAGCCACCTTGGTGGATGCAGGGCCGCTGTACGCCGCAGCAGACGTCGACGATGCACACCATGCGGGATGCCTCGCGGCTCTCGAGGAGGCGCCCGGGCCACTCCTCGTGCCCGTCCTCGTCGTCACCGAAGTCGTCTATCTGCTTGGAACTCGCCTTGGGCCCGAGGCTGAAGTGCGGTTCCTCGGATCGCTCGCTTCAGGCGAGCTCGTCGTGGAGGACGTGAAAGCATCGGACTGGATACGTGTCGCTGAGCTCGTTTGGACGTACCGTGACCTGCCCCTGGGAACCGTCGATGCATCTCTCGTAGCCGCGGCCGAGCGGCTCGGAATCAGCGCAGTGGCAACGCTGGATCGCCGACATCTCGGGGTCGTCCGACCTCGTCACGTGCCCGCGCTCGAACTGCTTCCGTAACCAGCTGTGGGTAAGACCTGAGGGAAGAAGGGGTCAGACTGAAGTCTGACCCCAGAGGCCAGCGGGGCGACTAGCGTCGCCCCGCTGGCTCGAGATCACGCCCGCTCGCGCGGCCGGCCGCGGTCTCGGCCGCCTCGGCGGTCGCTGCGAGGCCGCTCTTCGCGCTCCTCACGCGGCGGTGCGTTCTTCGCCCGCTCGATGAGCTCCTCGGGCATGACGAGCCCGCCGTCCTCGTGCTTGGCGATCAGCTTCAGGCCGATCCGCCCGCGGTCCTTGTCGACCTCCTGGACGAGGACGTCGACGATGTCGCCGCGGTCCATCACGTCCTCGATGTGCGCGACGCGGCCCGGGCCGACGTTCGACACGTGGAGCAATCCGTCCGTGCCCTTCTTGAGCTCGACGAACGCCCCGAACTGGGTCGTCTTCACGACCTTGCCCGTGTACGTGTCTCCGACCTCGGGCGACTTGGTGAGCGCGGTGATCGCCGAGATCGCCGCCTCGGCCTTGGTGCCCTCGGTCGCGTAGATGAGGATCGTGCCGTCCTCCTCGATGTCGATCTGCACCTCGTAGTCGGCCTCGAGCGCGCGAATCGTCTCGCCGCCCTTCCCGATGACCATGCCGATCTGGTCCTGGTCGATCTTGACCGTGGAGATTCGCGGTGCGTGATCGGCGAGAGCCGAGCGAGGCTCCGGGATCGCGGCCAACATCGTGTCGAGGATGGACTCACGGGCTTGCTTCGCCTGGGAGAGGGCGGAGCGCATGATCTCCTGCGTCACGCCGGTGATCTTGATGTCCATCTGCAGCGCGGTGATGCCGTTCCGCGTCCCCGCGACCTTGAAGTCCATGTCACCGAGGTGGTCCTCGGCCCCCTGGATGTCGGTGAGGATCACGTAGTCGTCGCCCTCCTTGACCAGGCCCATCGCGATGCCCGACACGGGAGCTGCGATCGGCACACCCGCGTCCATGAGGGCGAGCGTCGAGCCGCAGACCGATCCCATGGACGACGAGCCGTTCGACTCGAGCGTCTCCGAGACGAGGCGGATCGTGTACGGGAACTCCTCGATCGACGGGATCACGGCCTCGAGCGCCCTCTGCGCGAGCGCGCCGTGACCGATGTCACGCCGCTTCGGGCCACGCATGAAGCCCGTCTCCCCGACCGAGTAGGGCGGGAAGTTGTAGTGGTGCATGTAACGGCGCTGTTGCTCCCGTGAGAGGTCGTCGATCTTCTGACCCTCCTTCGCGGTGCCGAGCGTGAGCAGCGTCATGATCTGCGTCTGTCCGCGGGTGAAGAGCGCGGAGCCGTGCGTCCGCGGGCTCACCTGCACCTCACTCTCGACGTGGCGGATCTCCTGCGCGCCTCGCCCGTCCGGGCGACGCTTGTCGACGGCGATCTTCTTGCGGACGAGGTCCTTGTAGACGGCCTCGCACGCGCGCTTCACGTACTGCTTCGTGGTCGAGTCCTTGACCGCGGGCTCCCCCTCGGGGGGTGCAGGCCCGACGGGGAACGGCAGCGCGAGCTCGTCGAGGATGCGGTCGAAGAGAAGATCGCGCTTGGCGCTGCGAAGCTCCTTCGAGTCCTGCTCCGCGTCGGTGAGCTCGCGGAGGTCGGCGAGGAACTGCTCGCGAACCGGCCCCTCGACCGCCGCCATCCGCGCCTTCTCGAAAATCGACGAGAAGCTGGCGCGAACCTGGACCCGGCGAGTCATGTCCTCCTCGGTGGACGCCATCGAGATCTCCGGGGAGGCCTCGGCGATCAGCGAGTCGACGACTGGCGCCGCCTCGCGCAGTCCGTGCTCGGCGATGGCCGAGCGGACCGCCTCGCCGTGCGCCGTCTCGAGCTCTGCGGTGAGGTCGAGATCGACCCACTTCGCCTTCCCCACCTGCGAACGCAAGTCTTCGAGCGCGTCGCAGATCTTGCGGATCTCCGAGTGCGCGAGCTCGAGCGCCTCGAGGACCGTGTCCTCCGGCACCTGGTCGGCACCGGCTTCGACCATCGTGAGGGCCTCGCTCGTGCCGACGACGATGAGATCGAGCGTCGACTCGTCGAGCTGCTCGAGCGTCGGGTTCACGACGAGCTCGCCCTCGAGCTGTCCGATCCGCACAGCCCCGATCGGGCCGAGAAACGGCAGCGGCGACACCATGAGAGCCGCCGAGGCGCCGTTGATGCAGAGGACGTCGTGCGGGGTCACGAGGTCCGCCGAGAGGACGGTGCAGACGAGGTGCACCTCGTTGCGGAAGCCCTTCGGCCAGAGCGGCCGGATCGGGCGGTCGATCATGCGGGCCGTGAGCGTGGCGCGCTCCGTCGCGCGTCCCTCCCGCTTGAAGAAGCCGCCGGGGATCTTGCCCGCGGCGTACATCCGCTCCTCGACGTCGACCGTGAGCGGGAAGAAGTCGGCGTCCGGTCGTGTGTCCGCCCGCCCGACGGCGGTCGCGAGGATCATGGTCTCGCCGGAGCGGCAGACGACGGCGCCGTCGGCCTGCTTGGCGAGCTTGCCCGTCTCGAAGACGATCTCCTGACCGCCGACGTCGACGGACACCGTGGCGATTCGCCGGGTGCCAGATTGGCTGGTAACTGCACTCATGTGAGGTGTCCCTTCACCTTTCCTTGGTGGTCGGAAGGTGGAGGTTTGAGTCAGTCCCGGCCACTCGGGACTCGCTCAAACTTCCACCTTCCCTCTGTAGGAGGCTTACCGGCGCAGGCCGAGCTCCTTGATGAGGGCACGGTAGCCCTCGATGTCCTTTCGTTGCAGGTAGTCGAGGAAGCGGCGGCGGCGGCCGACGAGCTTGAGCAAGCCTCGCCGCGAGTAGTGATCCTTCGGATGTGCCCGAAGGTGCTCCGTCAGATCGTTGACGCGACGCGTCAACATCGCGATCTGTACCTCCGCCGATCCCGTGTCCTGCGCCGATCGTCCGTGCTTCTGGATAACTTCCTGCTTGACTTCCTTCGTGAGGCTCATGCATCTCCTCCGGGTAGACATCTCCGCAGTCCCCGCCCCGCGTGAAGGAAGTTGCACGACGAGGCCGCGACTGCGGTCTCGGGAAGGGTAGCAGCGTCGTGACGCGAGGCCTCGTGCGGGCGCTCGCGGTCGTCGTGATCCTCGTGATCGCCTTGGTGGTGCTCGACTTCGCGAAGCTCCTCGTACCGGTCGACTCCAAGGGCACCGCGAGCATGGCGGCGACGATCCCCGCCTGTGACGGGCGTGCCCTCGCCGAGGGCTTCACCTACAAGATCCGCGACCCGCGCGCGGGCGAGGTCGTCGCCATTCATGCGGCGGAAACGGACGGCGAGATCACACCCGACCGGGATGCTCGCGATCTCGCCCTCGCCCTCCGAGTCGCCGCGGGACCCGGCGATCAGATCGTGGGCCGTGACGGCAGCGTCTTCGTCAACGGGATCAAGTTCGACGACGTCCGCACAGAACCGTTTCCACCCGTGGATCTCGGCGGCGAGCAGTACTACGTGCTCGGCGACAACCGCAGCGCCGCGGTCGACAGCCGTCAGTTCGGCCCGGTGCTGCGGAACGCGATCTTCGGGCGGGTGTTCGTCGTCGTCTGGCCGCTCCGGGACTTCACCTTCCGCACCGATCGGGAGTCGGGGATTCCGCCCGGCCCGGTCGACTGCGGCTAGCAGCGCGCGTCTTCCATGAGGCGAATCGTCGTCGAGCCCGGGGTCAGACCCCACGGGTCCGACCCCTCGAAGGCACCGAGACACGCATGAGGCCCGGCGTCGCGGCCGGGCATCCGGCCACTGCCGAGGTGGGCGTCGAGATCCTGGCCGACGGTGGGACCGCGGCCGACGCGGTCGTCGCTATGGCGCTCGCCTCTAGCGTCGGCGAGACCGTGATGAGCGGTCTCCTCGCCGGGTGCCACGCAATCGTCTTCGATGGCTCGCGCGTCCTGAACCTGGACGGCTTTGCCGCCGTGCCGTCCGCGCAGGGCGCGCTCGTCGAGCTTCCCCTCGCTTTCGGGGACGAGCTCGTCGTGTACTCGATCGGCTCGGCATCGTGTGCCGTGCCGGGTCTGCCGGCCGCGCTCGGCGAGCTCTGGGAGCGACTCGGGCGGCTGCCATGGCCCCGGCTCGTCGAGCCCGCGCTCGCTCTTGCCCGACGCGGTGTCCCGCTTCCCGAGATGCACGCGCGCTCGCTCGACATGCTCGGCGACCTGTTCTCGCGCGAGCGCGGCGCCGATCTCTTCGTCCGAGAGGGCAGGACGCTCCGTGGAGGTGAGACACTCGACCAGCCTGGCCTCGTGCAAGCGCTCGAGACGCTGGCCGAGGAGGGCGCTGCGAGCGTGTACCGGGGGTCGCTCGCCGAGGCGCTTCTCGGCGTCGAAGGGGTCGTCATCACCGCCGACGACCTTCGCGACTATCGGGCGCGCTGGAGAGACGCGATCGCCGTGGGCTTCCAGGGGTACCGTGTTGCGACTCGCGGCGGCCTCTCGGGGGTCCCGGAGCTGCTTCCGCGGTTCCCCAGCCTGGCGGGTCTCTCGGAGACGGACCGGGTGCTTGCGCTCGTTGCGGCGCTCGAGACCCCGCTGGTGGGTGGGGAGCACACGACGAACATGGTCGCGGTCGACGCTCACGGACGTGCGTGCGTTCTCACGCACTCGCTCGGCGTCGGCGCGGGCGTCTGGATCCCCGGTTTCGACGTCCAGCTCAACAACCTCCTCGGCGAGTCCGACATCGCGTTCGGCGAGCCGCAGCCCGGCGACCACCTCGAGAGCAGGATGGCGCCAAGCCTCGCGTTCGACAGCCAGGGCCTGGCGCTGGCAGTCGGTGCCGCTGGAGCGACGAGGCTCCGGACGGCGCTCGCCACGGTCCTCGCAGGCGTCCTCGATGAAGGGCTCGACCTCGAGTCGGCGGTATCCCGCCCGCGCGTCCACCCCACCCCGGACGTCGTCGACGCCGAGCCCGGGGTCGACGAGGGAGCGCTCACGGAGCTCGAGACGAGCGGGCGCACCGTTCGCCGCTGGGAGCGATTCCACCACTACTTCGGCGGAGTCAGCTGCGTCGGCCGTGCCGGTGCGGCCGGCGATCCCCGACGCAGTGGCGCAGCGTTCGTCTTGTAGGGGCGAGATATATCTCGCCCCTACTTGAGCAGCAGCCTGTCGATGCGGCGGGAGGCGATCAGCATGCCGATCAGCCCCATGGCCCCGAGATACGCGACGTTGACGAGCTGGAAGGCGCCGACCGAGCCCGTGGTCAGTGACCTGACGAGCTCGATCCCGTGGTACAGGGGCAGCACGCGGACGATCCACTCGAGCACCTCCGGATAGACGGAGATCGGATAGAAGGTCGCCGAGAACATGAACATGGGCAGCATCACGAGCTGGATCAGGTCGAAGTCCTTCCAGTTGCGCATCCACGTCACCGCCGCGATCCCGGCGCCCGCGAAGCCGAAGCCGATCACGAAGCAGGCCGGGAGCGCGAGCAGCGCCCACCACGACTCGACGAGACCGAGCGCCGTGATCACGACGACGAACGCGGCGGAGTACAGCATCGCGCGGACGACCGCCCAGATCGTCTCCCCCACCGCGACGTCCTTCGGGCCGACCGGGGTCGAGAGGATCGACTCGTAGACCTTGCCGTAGCGAAGCTTCCAGAAGACGTTGGTCGCGTCGTAGAACGCCCCGTTCATCGCCGACGATGCGAGCAACGCGGGAGCGACGAACGCCGCGTACTCGAGCGTCTCCCCGCCCGAGGTGACGTCGCCGATGAACCTCTCGAGCGGGTAGACGAAGAAGAAGAGGTAGAAGAGCGGCTCGAAGAAGCCGGAGAAGACGACCATCCAGGTCCGGCGGTACACCATCGCGTTCCGCTCGACGATCAGGAGGCCGCCGAACGTCGGTCGCGACGGCGCGAGCAGGCGGGTACGTGCGACCAGCTCGGTCATAGGACGAGCCTCCGTCGGTAGGTCATGCGCGCGAGCGCGAGGCCCACCGTGACGCATGCGAGCAGGTACCCGAGATGAAGGAGCCCGCTCCAGAGCTCGACGTCGCCGAGCGTCAACGAGCGGCAGAGCGTTACCCCGTGCCAGAGCGGCGTCAGGTACGCGATCGCCTCGAGCGGTGCAGGGAGGCTCGAGATCGGGAAGAACGTCCCCGAGAAGAGGAACATAGGCAGGATCACGAACCGGAAGATCGCGACGAAGGAGACCTCGTTCTCCGTGTGCGCGGCCCAAGCGGCGATCGACGTCGAGAAGGACAACCCCACGAGCACGGTGACCGGGATCGCGAGGATCCCGAGCGGGGAGTCGACCGCGCCGAACGCCGTGATCACGACGAGGTAGACCGTCGAGGTCATGAGAAGGCGCGCCGCGACGAACGTCTGGTGGCCCAGCAGGACGTCACCCACCCGTAGCGGCGTCGCGAGCATGGCGTGGTACTGGCGATCCCACTTGATCGCGGAGAGCACGGGCCAGCTCGACTCGAACGTGGCGAGCTGCATCGCAGTGGCCGCCATGAGGCCCGGCGCGACGAACTCGAGGTAGGAGATGCCGTCCGCAAGGTCGGCCGAGCGATCCACGAACACGCCGAGCCCGACCCCGAGCGCGAGGAGGTAGACGACCGGCGTGACGACACTCGTCACCGCCGTCCCTCGCCAGACGCGCCGGTACTGCGCGAAGAAGAACTCGAGCGGGCGGAGGGCGAGGAGGTAGCTGCTCATCGAGTCACTCGATGAGGCTGCGGCCGGTCAGATGGAGAAAGACGTCCTCGAGCGTGCTGCGCCTAACGAGGACGCTCTCGGGGACGAGCCCGCGCTCGTGGAGCCCGTGCGACGCGGCGTCGCCGTCGTCCGTGTACAGGAGCACACGATCGGGAAGCGCCTCGACACGGGTGACGAGACCGTCCGTCCAGTAGCCGAAGTCGTCGGGGCGGCTGTCGTCGAACCGGAGCTCGACGACCTCGCGCGTCGAATAGCGCTCGATGAGCTCGCGCGGCGAGCCCTCGGCGACGATCTTCCCCTTGTCCATGACGACGAGGCGATCGCAGAGCTGCTCCGCCTCGTCCATGTAGTGCGTGGTCAAGACCAGCGTTACCCCCTGCCGCTTCAGCCGGTAGAGACGATCCCAGACGACGTGCCTCGCTTGCGGATCGAGACCGGTCGTGGGCTCGTCGAGCAGCATGACCTCAGGGTCGTTGACGAGCGAGCGGGCGATCGTAAGCCGGCGCTTCATCCCGCCGGAGAGCGGCTCGACCTTGTCGTTCGCCCGCTCCGTGAGCTCGACGAACTCGAGGAGCTCGTCCGCGCGGGCGCCGAGCTCCCTCCGAGGGAGCCCGAAGTACCGCCCGTAGATGACGATGTTCTCGCGAACCGTCAGCTCCATGTCGAGCGTGTCCTGCTGGGGCACGACGCCGAGGCGGCCGCGGATCTTCACCCCGTCGCGGGCCGGGTCGAGGCCGAACACGCGCAGAGTCCCTTCCGTCACGGGCGAGACGCACCCGATCATGCGCATTGTCGACGTCTTCCCGGCGCCGTTCGGGCCCAGGAAGCCGAAGGCCTCGCCGCGCTGGAGGTCGAAGTCGATCGCGTCGACCGCGGTCAGCTCCCCGAACCGCTTGACGAGCCCGCGCGCCTGGATCAACGGCTGTCCGTTCTGGCCCGCCACGACCGGAACGTTAGTTGTCGGCGCCGGGGTCAGACCCTACGGGTCTGATCCCGGTCTCTGCGCCGTCCTTGTCGCCTCCACGTCCCTCGCGATCTGCTCGACGAGCGCCCCCTCGGAGTCGAACGCCGCTTCGTCTCGAAGCCGCTCCCAGAGCTCGACCACGAGCCGCTGGCCGTAGAGGTCACCGTCGTAGTCCAGGAGATACGGCTCGATTCGCCTCTCGGTGCCACCGTAGTGCAGGTTCGTCCCGATCGAGACCGCAACGCGGTATCCACGCGCCGCTCCCGCGTAGATCCCGTAGCGCGGGCAGGCGAGGTCGGGCTCGAGGCGGAGATTGGCCGTCGGATAGCCGAGCGTCCCGCCTCGTTGGTCGCCGGCGACGACTGTCCCGTCGAGCTCGAACGGCCGGCCGATCATCGCTGCCGCACCGATGACGTCTCCCTCGGCGAGCGCAGCTCTGATCGTCGTCGAGGACACGCCTTCGATCTCACTCGGAATCACGACGTCGAACCCGAGGCGTCGGAGGAGGGCGAGATCACCCGACCGCCGGACGCCGAATCGGAAGTCCTCGCCCGCAACGACAACTTCGGTGCCGATCGCCCGCAAGAAGCGCTCGGCGAACTCCTCGGGGGCGAGCCGCTGCAGCTCAGGCGTGAAAGCCGCAACGAGCGCGCTCTCGATGCCCGCCTCCTCGAACAGCTCGAGCCGCCGCTCGAGGGTGGTCAGCAGCTCGACTTTGTTGCCGAGTGCGACACGCGGGTGAGGATCGAAGGTGATGACGGTCGGAGCCAGCCCGGTCGCGCAGGCTGCCTCGAGCACGGAGGCATGTCCCCGGTGGACGCCGTCGAAGCTGCCGATCGCGACCGCGCGCGGCTTGCGCTCGAGCTCCGACGGAGCGCGAACGACGTTCACCCTAGCCTCGCGAGCGCGTCTTCGGGCGCGATCAGGCGTTCGGGATCCGCCTCCCCGATCACGAACGGCCCGATCTCCGTCCGGCGCAGCGTCCGACAGTGCCCGCCGAGCGCCTCGGCGATGGCGCGCACGTACGTGCCCGACGAGACCAGGAGATCGAGACGGGCCACGCCGTCCTCGTACTCCTCGAGCCGGAGCTCGTGGACGTGCATCTTCCGGACGGGCATCTCGACCACGACGCCCCGGCGGTGGAGCCGATACGCGCGCTCGCCGGCGATCTTCACGGCGGACGCCGCCGGGATCGGAAGCTCGATCTCTCCCTGCAGCGCGCTCAGGCGCTCCTCGAGCTCGAGAGGGCTCGGCGACACGAGCTCCTCGACGATCTCACCTTCGGGATCGCCCGTCGACGTCCGCCCGGAGAGGTCGATCTCGGTCAAGTAGCGCTTCGTGAGGCCGACGAAATGCGGCTGCAGCCTTGTTGCCGCCCCCGAGAGGAGCAGGAGGAGCCCGCTTGCGAACGGATCGAGCGTCCCCGCGTGCCCGGTGCGAGCACCCGTGCGCCGCCGGACAGCTGCGACGATGTCGAACGAGGTCGGCCCCGCGGGCTTGTCCACGAGGATGATCCCGCTCGGGGTGAGGGCCCGCGGCGGCACGGATCACCGCTCCGCGGCTGTACCGACCTGGGCTACGACCTCGCGGACGATGAACTCCGTGATCTCGTCGACCGAGAGGTCGCTCGAGAACCCAGCGGCCGCTCGATGCCCGCCGCCGCCGGACTTGCGCGCGATCGCGCTCACGTCGACCTCGTCCACGGATGAGCGGAGCGACACCTTGCGCGCCGGGGCGCCGTCCCGGGGCGGCTCGCGAATGAGCGCCGAGACGAGTGCGCCCTCCACCGAGCGCAGGACGTCGATGATCCCCTCGGAGTAGGGCTCCGTTGCGCCCACCGCCTCGAAGTCGTCCCGCAGGAGGTGCGAGACGACGATCTCGCCGCCCTCGAGCACCCGCGCCCGGTCGAGGGCACGAGCGAGCAGCTTGAGCTTGGCGAACTGGACGTTCTCGTACACGCCCTGGAAGACGCGGTCCACATCGGCGCCGGCCTCCACGAGATCGGCGGCCAGCCGCAGTGCCTTGGGTGTCGTGTTCGCGTACTGGAAGCGCCCCGTATCCGTGACGAGGGCGATATAGAGCGCCTCGGCGATCTCCGGTGTCAGCTCGACGCCGAGCTCGTGAAAGACGTCAGCGAGCACCTCCCCGGTCGACGAGGCGTCCTCCACGATCAGGTTGACGTCCCCGAAGCGGGGGTTGTCGTGATGGTGGTCGATGTTCACGGTGAAAGGCGCGAGCTCGACGAGCCCGGCCTCCGCGCCGACGCGGTTCGCGCTCGCGCAGTCGACCGCGACGAGGACGCGCTCGCCGAAGTCCGCTGGGCGCTGCCGCAGCAAGCCGCGCTCGTGAAGCTCGAGGAACCGATACTCCCTCGGGAGCGGCGCGGGTCCGCCGAGGAACATCAGCGTGTCGTCCTTCCCCAACTGTCGAAGCGCGAGCTCCGTGGCGAGCATCGACCCGAGCGCGTCTCCGTCGGGAGCCTCGTGAGAGGTCACGACGAAGCGGTCGTTCTCCCGGAGGGCGGTTACGACCGCCTGGATGTCAGCTTCCGCCATCTGGATCCTCGGGCGCAAGCTCGTCGATCAGCTTCGTGAGACGAACACCGCGCTCGATCGCGGGATCGTATTCGAACGACAGGACCGGGGTCCGCCTCGTGCCGAGCTCGCGTCCGACCCGAGCCTGAAGCACCCCGTGCGCCGCCTGGAGACCCTCGAGCGTGCGCTGCCTGTCGTTCTCCGTGCCGAGCACGCTCACGAACACCGTCGCCTGCGAGAGATCGGTCGTCGCGCGAACGCCGGTCACGGTGACAAAGCCGATCCTCGGGTCCTTCAGAGTCGGAAGCGCGTCCGAGAGCACCTTCCGGATCGCTTCGTTCACCCGGCGCCTTCGTTCAGCGCTCGCCAGGGACGATCACCTCCCGATCGGCCCGCAGGAGCTCGAAGTCCTGCGAGCCGAGGTAGCGCACGACCGCGTCGAGGAGCTCGTGCAGCTCGCCGTGCGCTCTTGCGGTGCACGCGACGGTCAGGGACGAGCGCTGCCAGAGGTCGTGGTGGTCGACCTCCGCCACGGATGCCCCGAACCGCTCGTGCAGCTGCGCCTTCGCGGACTTCACGTACTTGCGCTTGCCCTTGAGAGACCCGCTCTCGGGAAAGTGGAGCTCGACGGTCAGGATTCCGACGTAGCCGGTCGCCACGGCCGCAGGCGTGCTACTCGTTGTCGGCGACTGCCGGCGTAGCGGCGACGGGCGGCTCGTCGAGCTCCGTACGCTCGACCTGGCGTGTCTCGTAGGCCTCGAGGACGTCCCCTTCCTTCACGTCGTTGAAGCCGTCGAGGAGGATGCCGCACTCGAAGCCCTCGCTCACCTCTCGCGCGTCGTCCTTGAAGCGCTTGAGCTGCGCGATCGACGTCTCGTAGACGACCGTACCGTCGCGGACGACTCGCACCTTTGCGCCGCGGCGGACCACCCCGCTCGTGACCATGCACCCGGCGATCGTGCCGAGCCTCGAGACCTTGAAGAGCGCCCGCACCTCCGCCTCTCCGAGCGTCTCCTCCGTCTGCACCGGCGACAGCATCCCGACGAGCGCCTTCTGGATGTCCTCGGTGAGCTGGTAGATGACGCGGTACGTGCGGATGTCGACGCCCTCACGCTCTGCGAGAGTGCGCGCGTCCGCGCTCGGGCGGACGTTGAACCCGACGACGAGCGCGTCGGAAGCGGAGGCGAGGTTTACGTCGTTCTCGGTGATCCCGCCCACTCCCGTGTGGATGACGGTCACCCGCACCTCGGGGTGCTGGATCTTCTGCAGCTCTCCGAGCAGCGCCTCCACCGACCCCTGGACGTCGCCCTTGAGCACGATGTTGAGGTCCTGTACTTCGCCGGCCCGAAGGTCGTCGTGGAGCGTCTCGAGGGACACGCGCCGCCGCGGGCGCTGCGCGAGCTGCTCACGGCGAAGACGCTCTGCGCGGATGTTCGCGAGATGCTTCGCCTGGCGCTCGTGCTCGACCACACGGACGAACTCGCCCGCGGCCGGGGGGTGGTCGAACCCGAGGATCTCGACCGGATCTCCCGGCTTCGCGTCCTTCACCTTCTCGCCGCGGTAGTCGTAGAGCGCACGCACCTTCCCGGAGGCGTCGCCGGCAACAGCGGCGTCACCGACGTGCAGCGTGCCCCGGTGGACGAGCACCGTCGCGACCGGACCCCGTCCCACGTCGAGACGTGACTCGATCACGACACCGGAGGCCTCGGTGCCGGCGTTCGCACGAAGATCCAGCTCTGCGTCGGCGACCAGGAGGATCTTCTCCAGGAGGTCGGCGAGGTTGTCCTTCTGCTTCGCGGACACGGCGGAGAACTGCGTCGTCCCACCCCAGTCCTCGGGCTGAAGCCCCTCGGCGGCGAGCTCGCTCTTCACACGATCGACGTTCGCGTCGGGCACATCCATCTTGTTGACGGCGACGACGATGGGCACTTCGGCCGCACGGGCATGGGAGATCGACTCCTTGGTCTGTGGCATGACCCCGTCGTCGGCTGCAACGACCAGGACCGCGATGTCCGTCACCTTCGCGCCGCGGGCGCGCATCGCCGTAAACGCCTCGTGGCCCGGGGTGTCGAGGAACGTGATCTTCCGCCCGTCGACGTCGGCCTGGTAAGCGCCGATGTGCTGCGTGATCCCCCCGGCCTCGGTCTCGACGACGGAGGTCTCTCGGATTGCGTCGAGCAGGGTGGTCTTCCCGTGGTCCACGTGCCCCATGATCGTCACGACGGGGGGCCGCGGGACGAGATCCTCGTCTCTGTCGTCGTACTCGGCGGGCTCGAGCTCTTCCTCCGCAGCGCGCTTGATCGTGATCTCGCGCTCGAGCTCCGATGCGATGACCTCGACCTCCTCGTCGGACAGCGATTGCGTGGCCGTCCTCATCTGGCCGAGGGACATGAGGATCTTGATGAGCTCGGGCATCGGGACGCCGAGCGCCTGCGAGAGATCCTTGACCGTGACACCGGACTCGACCGAGATGGGGCCGGTCGGCGGCGGGGCAGGCGGCTGGCGGGGCTGCGGGGGGCCGGTGCCGCGGTCGCGAGCCTGTCTTCCCTGGCTTCTGGCGCCACCGCCCTCGATGACCACGCGCCGCTTCCGCCCGCCGGGTCCCCCCCGGGGGCGAATGGGGCGATTCGGTCTGTTGCGTCCGTCGGCCATCAAAGGTCAGTGTAGAGGTGTTCGCGTCGCCACCCGGAGCCTCGCCGGCGGGAGTTACGCATCCTCGCGGGCCTCGTTCTCCTCGATTTCAGCTGCGGTCTCCTCGACGGTCGCGTCAAGCTCTTCGGCCTCCTCGAGCGTGATCTCCCCGGCTGCGAGATCCTCCTCGACAACCGCTTCGAGCACCGCCGCGACCTCGATGTCCTCGGCAACGACCTCGGCGGCGACCTCGACAGCGGTGAGAGCCTGATGCGCCGGGACACCGCAGTAGCGCGAGCCGAGAAGTGACGCATTCGGGCAGCGCTTCCCGTTGGAGAGCACCGCAGCGCAGCGGCCGGAGTACTCCTCGTCGTTCTCGGCACCCGCAAACGCCGCCTCGGCTTCCGCCTGTGCGAACTCGGCCTCGGACTGGATGTCGATCTTCCAGCCGGTGAGTCGTGTGGCGAGGCGGGCGTTCAACCCCTCCTTGCCGATCGCGAGCGCGAGCTGATCGTTCGGGACGATGACGGTCGCCTCGCGCGTCTCGTCGTCGATGTAGACCTCGCGTACACGAGCCGGCGAGAGCGCCTTGGCGACAAACCGAGCCGGCTCCGTGTTCCACGGAATGATGTCGATCTTCTCGCCGCGCAGCTCGGAGACGACCATCCGTACGCGCGACCCGCGCGGGCCGACGCAGGCACCGACGGGATCGACTCCCTGCATGTGGGATTCGACGGCGATCTTCGACCGGTAGCCCGGCTCACGGGCCACGCCCCTGATCTCGACCAACCCGTCCGCGATCTCGGGCACTTCGAGC
Source organism: Gaiellaceae bacterium (assembly GCA_035293125.1). Classification (GTDB taxonomy): domain Bacteria; phylum Actinomycetota; class Thermoleophilia; order Gaiellales; family Gaiellaceae; genus GMQP-bins7. The sequence goes on from DATDOS010000013.1 coordinate 27,436, forward strand.
TCGAAGAGCGCGCGGATGATCTCCGGATCCCGGCGGGAGAGGATCACCTGGGGCCCCTTCGTCCCCGAGCGAACCTCGGCGATGACGGCCTTGATCCTGCTGCCCTGCTCATAGCGCTCTCCGTCGACCTGCTCCGAGCGCGGGAGGAGCGCTTCGACACGCCCGAGGTCGACCAGCACATTGTTGCGGTCGCCGGCCTGCTGGACGATCCCGGTCACGACCTCACCCTGGCGATCGACGTACTCGTCGTACATGATCGCCCGCTCAGCCTCCCGGATGCGCTGCTGGATGACCTGCTTCGCGGTCTGGGCGGCGATCCGGCCGAAGTTGTCCGGCGTGACGTCGGTTCGGACGATCTGGCTCGGAGGCACCTGCGACCAGTCGAGCTCGAGGTCCTCGTCGGCGATCAGCGTGTGCTGACGCTCGCCTGTCTCGTCCTCGATCTGCTCGAGCTCCTGGATGCGCGCCTCACGCGCCTCTTCGACGAGGCGCGTCTCGATGTCATCGGGAATCTCGATCCCGTAGACGCGGAACTCGCCGTCCATGTCGAGCTTGACCTCGGCGTGGCGCGTCGCCCCGGGCGTCTTCTTGTACGCGGCCTTCAGAGCGTCCTCGAGCGCGGTGATGAGGATCCCCTCGTCGATCCCCTTCTCTTTCTCGATCGCGTGAATGCCTTCGATGATCTCCTGGCTCATGTCCTCAACCCCTCGTCGATCAGATTGCCCCGTACGATCGCCTCGTACGGGATTCGCAGCGGCCCGGCGTCGGCGATCTCGAGCATGACGGCGTCGTCTCCGGCCTCGATCACCTCACCGCGGAATCTGTTTCTGCCCTCGATCTCGATGCCTGTGCGCAGCGCGACGCGCCGCCCGACGACGGACTCGAAGTGCGCACGCTTCCGAAGTGGACGTTCCGGCCCCGGCGAGGAGACGTCGATCGTGTAGGCGGCCCGGTAGGCATCGAGAACCCGCGTCACGCGCTCGCAGAGGGCATGGTCGACCCCATCGGGATGATCGACGTAGACGCAGAACCGGCCTGGTGAGAGGAGCTCGACTGCCAGCACTTCGATTCCGGGCACGCGCTCCTCGACCGCAGGGGCGATCTCGTCCTGGAGGGTGCGCTCTCGTGTGTACGTCGTCGTCATTCGATCCCTCACACAAAGAATGGGCGCCGGGCGCCCATTTCAGTGAAACCGGTGAAATGTGGTGCCCCCAGGATAGCACCGCGCGGCTCGGAAGCCCTGCTTCGTATCCCTCGTTACACGTCCAGAACGATCGTCACCGGACCGTCGTTCGTCAGCGCCACCTCCATTCGCTCGCCGAAGGCACCGCGAGCGACATGGATGCCTTCGCGCTCGAGTGCGGCACAGAACGTCAGGTACAAGGCCTCCGCGGCCTCGGGAGGCGCCGCATCCGTGAAGCTGGGTCGGTTCCCTTGCGCGTATCCGCGATGAGCGTCCATCCGACGCCGTGCCGGGGAGCCGACACGTCCGACACGTGCCTGCAAATACCGATGTGCATCGCGCCGGGCTGTGCAACATTGGAGCTGGAGGTGAGTTGGATGACAGTCGCTCCGATTCCAGGTCAGATTCCTGCGGCAACCGGTTACGGGCAGCCTCATAGCCGCTTGGCCCGCTGGGCAGTCGGGTTGTCGGCTGCCTCCGTGGCGACGATCGCCACGTCGATCATCGTGTTTGCCATCGCGTATGGCTTCGGAGGCTGGGACGCGATCGAGGACAACTGGGTCGGGTTTCTCGTCGCGGTCATGGCCCTCGGCCCCGGGCTGTTCGGCTCTCTCGCTGCGTTCGCGCTGGCGATCGTCGCGAAGATCAGGCGTGAGCGGTGGACGTTGCTGTGGTTGCCGCTGTGCGCGTTTCCCGCGTTCCTCGCCTTCTTGGTGCTGGGCGAAGCCTTCTGGTGGGAGTAGCAGCCCGCGTCCGAGTTGTGGCCCGGCGTGACAGTCCACGACGTGGCCGGACTCAGACGTCGATGATGATCGTCACGGGCCCGTCGTTCACGAGCGTGATCTGCATCCGCGCACCGAACACGCCCGTCTGGACCGGTACCCCCTGCTCGCGTAGCGTCTCGCAGAATCGCTCGTAGAGCGGCTCCGCGACCTCGGGCCGTGCTGCCTTCGAGAAGTCGGGTCGAGTTCCCTTCGGACCTTTGCTATCCGCGATGAGCGTGAACTGGCTCACGACGAGCGCCTCCCCTCGGACGTCGAGGAGCGACAGGTCGAACCGCCCGTCCGCGTTGTCGAAGATGCGAAGGCGAGCGACCCTCCCGGCGAGTCGCTCGGCCGTGCCGGCGCTGTCGCTGTCCGCAACTCCGAGCAGTACGAGGACGCCAGCGGAGCACGCTCCGACGACCTCTCCCTCGACGGTCACCGAAGCGTGACGCACTCGTTGCACGACGGCGCGCACTCCATGATTCTCGCGGCAGTAAAGGACGAGGTGCATTCGGCCGATGCCTTCCGCGAGTGGGAGCTGCCCCTCACCCCTGGCCCGCGCTCGGAGTTCTACTCATGCGGGACGGTCTCGCCACGAAGGAGGATCTCGAGGCGATCCTCGACGAGCAGCGCGACACTCGCCAGCAGCGGGTCTCCGGCCGCCGGCTCGGCGAGATCCTCATCGAGCGAGGTGCCGTGACCCAGACCCAGGTAGCACGGCTCGTGGCGGAACATGTCGTCTTCTCGGACGAGCTTCGTCGGGCCCTCGGCTCTGCCCCACAGTTGCGGTCGTCGGATCGGATGCAATCGAAGCCGCCATCGCGTTCGTCCACGACCGTCCTGCCGAGCCCGTCGTCGTCGCCGACCTGACCGAGGCGACCGACGCGGACAGCGTCGTCGCCGAGCTTCATCCGGAGAGCTCTGCACCCTCGACACCGCCCGACGACGCGACGGCCATACGTCTCCCGGAGCAGATCGCGCGGCAGTACCCCGCCGTCCCGATCGCCGTCCACGAGGACGGCTCCCTCGAGGTTGCGATCGCGGATCCGACGAACGTCTTCTATTCGGACGAGCTGCATCGTGCGCTCGGAGCTCCGTTGACCTTCGTGGTCGCCGCTTCGGACGCGATCGACGCGGTCCTCCGGTCGGTCCACGCCCCCGACTCGACATCAGACGTCGATCAGGCTGAGCAGGAGGCCGAGGTCGAGCTGACGGTCGATCTCGACGTGGACGCCGGTGAGCCGGTCGCAGTCGAAGATGCTCGAGAGATCGTGGGTGAGCAGGACGTGCTCCCCCACTTCGTCGTCGACCCGGCGCCCACGTGGGCAACCGAGCTCGCGCTCATCCACGACGAGCTCGACGCACACGAGGACGACGCATCGGATTCGCTCACCGACGATCTCGCGGCTGTCCTGCCGGCCGAGACGTCGCTAGCCGACGACGTCGACGAATCCTTCCTCACCGAAGACGTATCCGAGCCGACATTGCGCGACGACCTCGAGTCCGCAATCGATTCACGCTCTCGCCCTCGGCGCCTCCTCGATCCACTTCTCACCGCAGGCCGACGAGGTTGTGGTCCGAGCTCGCATCGACAGCTTCGTCCGCGAGTTGGGCACGGTCTCGAAAGCCGACCAGATCACGCTGGTCTCGGGGCTCGAAGGCACGGCCGGCATGAGGACGCACGTCGTCCCGACGATGCATGGGGACAAGGTCACGTTCTTCACCGGCGAACGCTCGGCCTCGCCGACTTCGCTCGACGAGCTCGGGTTGGCGCCCGACAGTGCAGAAGCCCTCCGGCATGCAGTCGACAGACCGTCGGGAGCCGTAGTTGCGTGCGGCCCGGTCGGAAGCGGGACGACGACGCTCTACGCCGCTCTGGATGTCCTCGACACCCCCGATCGCGTGGCCGTGACGATCGAGGATCCCGTCGAGCGTCTCCTGCATGGGGTCGACCAGGTCGCCGTCGACGAGACAGCAGGGCTGACCTTCGCGCAAGGGCTCCGCAGGATCCTCGACACCGACTCCGACGTCCTGCTCGTGGGCGAGGTCCGCGACCGCGAGACGGCGGAGATCGCCTTCCAGGCCGCTCTCTCGGGCCGCCACGTCCTCACTGCTCTTCACGTCCCGAGTGCCGCGACCGCGATCCGGCGTCTCACGGACATGGGGCTCGAGCCGACCGTCGTCGCGGCAGCACTCAACGGTGTGGTGGCGCAACGCCTCGTACGCCGCGTGTGCACCGACTGCAGAGAGACCCACTACGCGTCGGAGGCGATCTCGCCGAACTCGGACAGCCCTCTGACGCCGCTCGGCCGCGGCTGCTCGCCCGTGGGCGGGGGTGCCAGACGTGTGACGGGACGGGCTTCCGTGGACGCGTCGGTATCTTCGAGGTGCTCGTCGTGACCGACGACATCCGGGAGCTCGTCTCGGACGGCGCCTCGGCGAAGAAGATCGAGTGGGCCGCCGCGGCTGCAGGCATGCGCACGTTGCGCGAGGACGGCATCCGCGCCTGCCTCGAGGGTGTCACGACACTCTCCGAGCTTCAGCGCGTTCTCGGCGACGACAGCTAACGCTCGCTGTGAAAGACGAGCGCCGCGGCCGCTTCGCGGCTGCCCTCAGGGTCTTCGCGCAAGCGGAATCCGCGCGAGCGGAGTCGAACGGGAGAAGCGCCGCGGCCGCGAAGCGGCCGCCTTCAGGGATCTTCGCGCGACCGGAATCCGCGCTAGCGGATTCCGGTCTTGCGCCAGCAAACTAGTCGAGGGCGTCGCCGTCACCGGTCGTCCGCGGCCGGAGCGATCGTGCGAGCTTGAGGTGCGGAGTCGCCTCGCGGCGGCGACCCTGGTTCACGAGGGCACGGCCGAGCGCGTAGTGGGCGAACTCGTCGGCCGGGTGGAGCTCGACGAGTGCCCGGAACTCCGCCTCTGCCTCCTCCCAGCGCCCGATTCGGAAGTACGCGATCCCCAGCGCTTCTCGGATCGAGCGGGACCGCGGCTCTCGCCGCTTGGCCTTCTCGAGAGGGACAGTCGCCTGCGCTGCCATACCACTCCGTAGATGCTTCCGGCCGAGCTGAAACAGCTCGTAGGTGTCCGTCATCCCTGCCACCCGCCGCGGAGCGATCGCAGGGAGACGAATCCGCGGAATCGCGCCCACGGGGAGAGCTCGCCCCGAATCCGCTTGAGCAGAGCCCGCAGCTCCCGTTGCGCTGCTCGGGCGCCCTGCTCTGCGTCAACCGGCGGGCCGAACCGCGCGCGCGCCGCTGCCGCGGCGAACGATCGGCCGTCGAGACCGAGCTCCTGCTGAACGGCGTGCTGCAGGGATCCCAGCGTGGCGCTCGGCGCGACGAAAACTCCCTGGTCGCGGAGGAATGCCTCGAGCTCCCTGCGACTCGCTGTCGCGACTCGCCGCGGATCGCGCGTCAGATAGCGGGCGCGGCGGACGCCTGCCTTCCCGACTCCCACCCCGAGCGCCCACAGTGCACCGACCGCGAGAGCGACGCCGATGAGAGATGGCGCCTGCTCGTTCGCGATGCCGACGTCGATCGGGACACTGGCACCGTCCCGCTGTCGACGGTCGGTCACGGACGCCTGCCGCGCGAGCTCCCCGCGGCCCAGCGCTGCGACGGCCTGTGCGTTCTCGGACGCGAACGAGTAGATCCCCGCGAACGTCCCACGCCCTGGAGTCGGGTCGAACGGGACCCACCCGTGGTTCGGGAACCAGGCCTCCACCCAGGCGTGCGCGTCGTGGTCGGTGACCTTCCACGCGCCTCCGCCGTAGATTCCGCTCGTGAAGCCCACCGCGACGCGCGACGGAATGCCGAGAAGGCGAAGCATGACCGCCATCGCGCCCGCGTAGTGCTGGCAGTAGCCCGCCTTCGTGACGGTGACGAAGTGAACGAGCGGCGGGAGGTCGAGCGATCTCGGCGGCTGCTCGTCGTAGCGGAACCCGCCTTCGCGCCTGAACCACGACTCGATGGCGAGAACGGCCGTGTAGGGGTTTTCAGCGTCCGCCGTGATGCGCCGAGCCTCGTCGTACAAGGGCCGATAGGCGCCGAAGGCCGCGTACTGCGGATCGCCGAGGAGCTCCTCCATGCGCGAGTCTCGTCCCACCTCGCCGAACGGCGAGAGGAGCTGCCCCCAGATCGTCAGGAAGCGGCGCGTCTCCTCCGGATAGCGTGCCGGAGCGGCTGCGAGCGCGGCCGGTGACGGATCGGGCACGTAGCTCCATACGTGATACCGGGTGCCGGCGTCGAGTGAACGTCGCGCCCGCACGACGCCACCGGAAAGGTAGAAGACGGTTCCGAGCGACGGCCCGTCGAGGGCGACGGGAGTTCCCGCCGCGACGACGCGATCGTCCACCAGAGCCTTCACCTTGACCCGCTGCTCGACCCAGTTGCTACGATTTCGCGCTCGCGGTGGCGCCAGTCGATCGAGCGGAACCGCTCGGTGGGCATCGGCGATGAGCCTGGGGAACAGCTCCTCGATCCAGCGGTCGGCGGTGAACAGGTCGAGGGTCGACGCCCGCCAGTACCCCGCCCGCTCCGGACCCTCGATCTCGAGGACGACCGTCTTCGTCGGCGGAAAGCTGATCCCGTCGTAGTTCGCGTCCCACACGAAACGGACTCCCAGGGCCTTTGCGGGAAGACCGCGGAAGTCCCACTTCTCCCACTCGAGGGCCGCCTGCTGAGTAAACGTCGTCGCCGTTGACACCCAGGTTGCGCTCGCGATCACGAGAACGGAAGCGAGCGCTCCGACGGCCACCGTGCTCACGGTGCGCGCTCGGAGCACGAGGAAGATCCACAGAACGGCCGCGAGCGCGACCGCGCCGAGCGCAGCGGCGCCCGCATCGAGGAGTGTCGCCGGCCAGCCGATCGCCGCGACCGTGACGGCAGCGGCGCTGAATGGCCGCTCCGAGGCGACGAGGAGCGCCACAAGGGCCACGAACCCGAAGATCGCGAGAAGGAGCACTGAGTGCATCTCCGGGTTCCGCAAAGGGTCGAACGGAAGCACGACGCCGTAGAAGTCGCCGGCGCCGAGGCCGAGCGACTCGAGAGTCGGCTGGAGGACGTGCTCGTCGCGGAACGGCAGCAACTCCCACGGCTGGGCCCCGAACGACAGCCACAGAGCCCCGGCGGCCGCACCGGCGAGAGCCGGCGCGCGCAGACGCCAGCGTGGAAGGAGAGCTGGGACCAGCGCCAGTGCGGCGACCGCGAGCGCCTCCCCGGCCAAGCGAGGGTCCTCGATTCGGAGCCACGCGGCACAGATGACGACTGCCGGTAGCAGACAGGCTGCGGACTTCCTAGCCATGAGCGAAGGCCTCCGTGCGCCGACCTCCGAGCACAGTGGCAAGGTCGTCTCCGCGCCGGACGACAGCGACGGGAATCCCTGCTGCCGAGAGTCGAAGCACGCCTGGATTCGCCCGCGTCGGACGCGAGGCGAAGCTCGGCGCGTCGATCCAGGCGACCGAGACGAGCCGTCGCGCCGCAGTACCGAGGAGAGCAGCCACCGCCGCGGGCTCGAGAGTCGCGGTCACGACGACGAGCTCTCCGGCCCGGACCACGGGCGACTGCTCGAGGCCCAGGCATCGAGCAAGTCCGTGGCTCGCATCGGGTTCGGCGGCTGCGAGCGCGCCGAGAGCCGCGTCGAGGTCGGTCTCGGCCGAGCGCAGATGAATCGCATCGCCCTCGCTCCGGGTGGTGACGAGCGCCGCCGTGCGGCCCCGGCTCGCGTGCGCCAGGAGGATCGAGCCCGCCGCGCGAACCGCGGCGTCGAAGCTCGAGTCGGGGGGCTCGCCGGCCGCTCCGGCCGGATCGCAGTCGAGAAGGACAACCACGTTGTCGCGTGGTGCGTCCTCGAGCTGCTTCACCATGAGCTGGCCGCGCCGCGCGCTCGTCGGCCAGTGCACGCGCCGCAGCGACTCACCCTGCTCGTACTCGCGCACGGAGTGGAAGTCGAACCCCGCCGGACGACGGAGCAGAAGGCGCCGGCCCTCGCCACCGAGCCGTCCGGCGTCACTGAACAAGGCTTCAAGCGCGACAAGGCGAGGATGTACGACGACGGCGATGCCATCGGCGCTGAGCGGGACGCCGACAGTCTCGAGGCCGAGGAAGTCCCCGAGCACGAGACGGCGCTCGGAGAGGGGGAACCTTCCCCGAGGGAGCTCTCCGAGATCGAGCTCGCCCCTCGCTACGCGCCGGTGTCCCCGGAGGCGGCACTCGTGCTCGCCGAGCCGTCCGAGCACGCCGCGGGCGACGAACGAGCCAACGGGGACGCGGGACTCGCGGCGCGCTTCGATCGTGAGCCGAACGCGGTCGCCCTCGGTCGCGGGTGGGGGCTCCACGACGTACGTCACCGTCACCGGCCCGCGAACGAGCCCAGCCCATGCTCGCGTCGCTCCGGCAGCGACGAGCAGCCCGAGTCCCACGACCTCGAGCGAGCGCGAGCCGAACGCCAGCGCTGCGGCGGTGACCCCGATGCCGAGAGCGAACGCGCCTCCCCAGCGCCTCATGCCGGAACCGGCGTCGCGGCGAGCGCCTCCTCGACGGCGTCCTCCCCTCGGGCGCCCGCGGCCCGTGCCTCTGGCGCGACGATCAAGCGGTGCGGGAGAACGGCAGCGGCCACCGCCTGTACGTCCTCCGGAAGGACGTAGTCCCGGGCCGCGGCGACGGCTCGCGCTTTCGCCATCCGGAGGAGCGCGATCCCTGCCCTCGGGCTCGCGCCGAGTGCCAGACGCGGGCTCGAGCGTGTGTGCCGAAGGATCGCGACGACGTACTCCCCCACGCTCTCCTCGACGTACACCGTGCGTGCAGCGTGGATTGCCGCAAGCACGTCGGCGCGGTCGGCGACTGCCTCGAGCCGGTCGAGCGGAGGCGCCGTCGTCTGCTCCGCGAGCATCAGCACCTCCTCTGCGAGCGGTGGGTATCCGAGCGAGAGCCGCGCGGTGAAGCGGTCGAGCTGGGCCTCCGGGAGCGGGTACGTCCCCTCGTACTCGATCGGGTTCTGTGTGGCGATGACGAGGAACGGCGGCTCGAGACCGTACGTCACGCCGTCGATCGTGACCTGCGACTCCTGCATCGCCTCGAGCAGGGCGGACTGTGTCTTCGGCGACGCGCGGTTGATCTCGTCGACGAGGAGCACGTTGGCGAAGACCGGGCCGGGTTTGAACTCGAACTCGTTCGCCTTCTGGTTGAAGACGTTCACGCCGGTCACGTCCGTCGGAAGGAGATCAGGCGTGAACTGGAGCCGCGAGAACGAGAGGTGCAGCGACCGCGCGAGCGATTTCGCGAGCATCGTCTTCCCGACACCCGGGAAGTCCTCGATGATCAGGTGTCCCTCGGCGAGCAGTCCGAGCACGCAGAGCTCCAGAGTGGCGCGCGGCGCTCTGACGGCGAGCTCGAGATTCGCGACCACGCGCTCGACGACGTCCGCCGCCGAGTCAGACGTGACTGCCTCGCCCGCGCGAGTGCCGTCGGTCATCTCGTCGAGAGTACTCGCTCCACCTCGTCGAGGACCGCGGCGGCGACCACCCGCTTGGGCGCCTTGCCGATCCCTCGCTCACCCGTCTCCGAGACGAGGACCACCTCGTTGTCCAGTGCATCGAAGCCGATGTCCGCCCGACTCACGTCGTTGAAGACCACGAGGTCGGCGGACTTCGCGATCCGCTTCTCTCGCGCGCGTGCGAGGCCGGACGCGCCGTCGTCGGCCGCGAAGCCCACGATCACCTGCCCGGGCGTGCGGGCGCCGCCCAGTGCGGCGAGCACATCGGACGTGGGCTCGAGCTCGACGTTCCAGGGCTCTCCGTCCTTGCGGCGCTTCGCCTCCGACGGGGCGCGAGGCCTGTAGTCCGCCACAGCGGCGGCCATGACGATGACGTCCGCATCGGACCGGGCGAGCGCCTCGCGCTCGAGCGCCACCGCCGTCGGCGTCTCCACAACCGTCACGCCGGCGGGTGGCGGAACCGCGAGGTTAGCCGCGAGGAGCGTCACGTCTGCCCCTCGACGGCGAGCCTCCTCCGCCATGGCCACGCCCATCCGACCCGACGATCGATTGCCGATGAAGCGCACCGCGTCGAGCGGCTCGCGGGTGCCGCCGGCAGAGACGAGAACGCGCAACCCTTGCAGCAGGCTCGAAGTGCGTCCGCCCGCGCCGAGCAGCTCTTCGACTCTCGCAAAGATCTCCTCGGGCTCCGCCATGCGCCCGACTCCCGCCTCCCCCTCGGCGAGCTCTCCTTCCTCCGGGCCGACGAGCTCGACGCCCCGGGCTCGAAGCGTGGCCACGTTCGCCTGCGTCGCGGGGTGCTCCCACATCCGGACGTTCATCGCCGGCGCGACGAGGACGGGGCCGTCGTGAGCGAGGGCGGCTTCCGTCAGCAGGTCGTCGGCCAGTCCGTGTGCCAACCGGGCCAGCGTATTCGCCGTAAGTGGCGCGACCACGAGGATGTCCGCCCGCTCGAGATGCGGGTACGGATCGTCGCTCGGCGACCGGCGGGCGAGCGCGAAGAACGTCTCAGCTGTGACGAATCGCTCGGCTCCGGGCGTTACCACCGGATAGACGTCGTGTCCGGCCCGCACGAGAAGGCGGACGAGGGTGCACGCCTTGTAGGCCGCTATCCCCCCGGTGACGCCGAGCAGGACGCGTGCCACGATTCCTCCGCTCAGGCGGATGGAGCGTGATACGTGATCTTCCCGCGCGCGATCTCTTCCATCGCCATCGTGAGGTAGTTCTTCGAGCGGGATTCGATCAGGGGCGGCGGCGCTTCGTCGAAGCCGATGCCTTCACCGAGCTGATGGTGGTAGTTGTTGATCTGTCGCGCGCGCTTGGCCGCGACGATGACGAGTGCGTAGCGCGAGCCTTCGACCTTCTCGAGCAGTTCGTCGATGCGTGGGTGGATCATGGCCGGCTCATGGTACCTGCGCGAGCCAGCTCGCACTCCACGATCGCCGCGAGCACCGAGGTCGCACGCTCGACGTCGTCGTTTCGGACCATGTACCGGAATCGGTGCGCCTGCTCGAGCTGCGCCCGCGCAAGGGCGATTCGCTCGCCGATCTCTCCCGTGCTCTCCGTCGCGCGGGCCCGCAGCCGTCGCTCCAACTCCGCTACGTCCGCGGCGATGAAGATCGTGATGCTCCCGGGCACCTCACGCTGGACCATGAGCGCCCCCTCGAGCTCGAGCTCGAGCACGCAGATGCGACCGTCCCCAGAGATCCGTTCGATCTCCGAGCGCAGCGTGCCGTAGCGGCGACTCGACACGTAGGGCACGTGCTCCAGGAACGCTCCCGCCTCGACGCGCCGGGTGAATTCGTCGTCCGAGAGGAACCAGTAGTCGTGTCCGTCGATCTCACCAGGGCGCTGAGCCCTTGTCGTCGCCGAGACGGCGACTTCGAGACCAGGGACGCGTTCGAGGAGTCCCTTGATCAGCGTGCCCTTGCCGGCCCCAGACGGCCCGGTGACGACGAAAACGGGCCGCGAAGGCACCGCCGCGGCTAGGGCCTTGCGCAAGCCCGGAATTCGCTAGCACGGAATTCCGGTCGCGCGAAGATCCCTGAAGGCGTCCGCTTCGCGGCCGCTGCGCTCGCTTTCACATCAAGCCCCTAGGTGCGGTGGTTGAAGAGCTCGACGAGCTCCGTCCGCTGGCGCTCGGAGAGACCGCCGACGGTCTTCGACTGACTGATACGGCACTGGTTGAGGAGCCGCGCCGCCTTCACGCGGCCGAACTTCGGGACGGCCATGAGCATGTCGAAGACCTTCGCGGTCGACACGTACTCGGGTGGGTCGAGCAGGATGTCCTCGATGCTCTCCCGCCCGGCCTTCAGGTCTCGCTTCAGCTGGGCACGCCGCACGCGAACGTCGTTTGCTCGCTGGAGCGCCTCCATCCTCTGGTCGAGGGAGCGCGCTGGCGCCTGTGCGTGCGTCTTCGCCGTGACCATGAGCCGGACGAGTCTACCAAGGTTCCATCCGTGGTCAAGCGGGAATGTTTCATAGCATTTGCAGGGCTTTTGGCGTTGTCAATCCTGTCGACGCAATAGCTGGAGAGGTTGATTCGTGCGCAGCGCCGCGAATCTCGCTTGCCGATGCCACCCCTTGTGACCTCACGGCGGCGTCGAGCTCCTCCCGCACACGGGTCGGTGCCCACGGATCCGAGAAGAGGATCGTGCCCAGCGCGACGGCGCTCGCACCCGCGGCGACGAGGTCGAGCGCGTCGCTTCCGGATACGACGCCGCCCATCCCGACGATCGGCAGATCCACACTCCGCGCGCAGGCATAGACGCACGCAAGCGCGATCGGCCGGAGTGCGGGCCCCGAGTATCCGCCCGGCCCGCGTGCGAGCTTCGGGCGAAGCGTGGCCGTATCGAGCTCGAGCCCCCGAATCGTGTTGACGAGGGAGAGACCGTCGGCGCCGGCACCGGCAACTGCCCGCGCCGTCTCCGCGACATCCGAGGTCGCCGGCGAGAGCTTGGCGTAGAGGGGCTTGCTCGTCACCCGTCGGGACGCCCCGACCAGCTCTGCCGAGGTCTCCGGCGCCTCCTCGACATTCGGGCAGGAGAGGTTCAATTCGACCGTTGCGACTGCGTCGCAACGGTCCAGAAGACCGCAGACGTGAGCGTAGTCGTCTGCGCTGAATCCTCCGACCGATACCCAGATCGGCACGCCGATCTCCTCGAGCGTCGGTAGATGATCCCGGAGGAAGGCGTCGATCCCAGGGTTCTGGAGCCCGATCGAGTTCAGCATCCCGTGCGCGGTCTCGGCGATCCGGGGCGGTGGGTTTCCGTCGCGCGGGAGCGGCGTCACGGTCTTCGTCACGAACGCGTCGAGCTGCGCTGCGACGCCTGGCGCAGTCAGGGCGTCGAGGCATCCAGACGCGTTGAGGATCGGGATCATCACGCTGCCTCGCGCAAGACGGGGCCTTCGACGCAGAGGCGTACGTAGTGCCCGTCGACCTCGACGACGCAGCCGTAACACGCGCCATAGCCGCAGGCCATCGGCGCTTCCCAGGCGAGCTGCGCAGCCGGGACGAGCATGCGGACAGCTTCGAGCATGCGCTCGGGGCCGCAGGCGAGGACGTCGCCGGGGTCTTCGGGGATCAGCTCCGTCACGAGCCGCGGCTCGACCACGACCTCGGCTCCAGGTAGGAAGCGCGCGGCCACGGCGTGATGCTCGGTTCGGAAGCCCAGAAGCGTCGGCGGCTCGCCGAGCAAGGAAGCGAGGTAGGGCATCGGCGCGATCCCGATCCCGCCCGCCACGAGCAGCGGTCGTTCTACGGCCACGTCGAAGCCGTGTCCGAGTGGTCCGAGAACCCGGATCGCGTCGCCCGGATGGAGATCGCAGAGAGCGCGCGTTCCCGGCCCGACGGGGTCGATGAGGAATGAAAGCTCCCCAGGCGGCGCCTGGCAGAGGCTCATCGGACGAGGGAGCAGCCGCCCCGGAGCCTCCAGCATGAAGAACTGACCGGGAATCCCGGGCTCCAGCTCACCTCGCTCGAGCCGGAGCAGCGTGTACGGCCCGACCGCCTCTCGTCCGACCACCGGAAGGAGCGCACGCCGGGCGGCACGACCGCCGAGTGACAACGTGTCACCAGGCACGTCAGGCCTCGATGCCGATTCGTTCCTGAAGGGACAGCGCGGACTCGGCCCGGGCGTTCGCGATGGCGTGGACCGCGGCGGCGGCACCGGAGATCGTCGTCACGCAGGGCACCCGCGCGACGAGAGCCGCCTCACGGATGAGATAGCCGTCCGCACGCGCGCCACCGCCCTGCGGCGTGTTGATGATCAGGTCGCAGCGGCCGCGCCGGACGAGATCGACGACCGTCGACTCGTCTCCGACCGCGTCGGCAACCTTCGCCACCTCGTCGATCTCGAGCCCCGCGGCGCGGAGCGTGCGAGCGGTGCCCTCCGTCGCGACGAGCTCGAACCCGAGACCTGCAAGGGCGGCCGCCACGGCGACCGCCGCGGGCTTGTCCTCGTCACGCACGGACAGGAAGGCGGTTCCCGACGTCGGCAGCGGGCGTCCTGCGGCGCGCTCCGCCTTCGCGAGCGCGGTCGGGAGATCGGCAGCGCTTGCCATGACCTCACCCGTGGAGCGCATCTCCGGACCGAGTACCGGGTCGGCGCCCGGGAACCGGGAGAACGGGAGGACGGCAGCCTTCACGCTCACCTGCGTGGGCCTCGGCACGGGCAGGTCGAGATCGTGGAGCTTCGCGCCCGCCGCGAGGCGGCAGGCGGCGTCCACGAGATTCACCCCGATCGCCTTGCTGGCGAACGGGACCGTCCGCGACGCGCGCGGGTTGACCTCGAGCACGTAGACAGTCGAGTCGGCAATAGCGAGCTGCACGTTCAGGAGCCCGACCACTCCGAGCGCCGGGCCGAGCCGCTTGACGACGCGCTCGACCTCGAGCGCCGCCGCCAGCGTCAGGGAGGGTGCGGGGAGCACGCAGGCGGAGTCACCCGAGTGCACGCCGGCCTCTTCGACGTGCTGCATGACGGCGCCGATGTACACGTCGTCGCCGTCGCAGAGCGCGTCCACGTCGAGCTCGATCGCGTTCTCGACGAAGCGGTCGAGCAGGACGGGTCCGTGGACCGCGGCCATCGCGGTCTCGAGTTGGAGGTCCTCGTAGCAGATCCGCATCGCCCTGCCTCCGAGCACGTACGAGGGCCTGACGAGCACGGGGTATCCGATCTCCTCGACCGCGGCCAGCGCCTCCTCGAGGTTCGAGACGATCGCCCACGGCGAGCAGCGAACGCCCAGCTCGCCGGCGAGGGAGCCGAATCGCTCCCGGTCCTCTGCGAGGTCGATCGCCTCGTGCGGCGTGCCGAGGATCCGGTAGCCGGCGTCTTCGATGTGACGGGCGAGTCGGAGCGGGGTCTGGCCACCGAACTGCGTCACGACACCGATCGGCTGCTCGCGGTCGCAGACGGCGAGCACCTCCTCGGGAGAGAGCGGCTCGAAGTACAGACGATCGGAAGTGTCGTAGTCCGTGGAGACGGTCTCCGGGTTGCAGTTGACCATCACTGCCTCGTAGCCGAGGGCGCGGAAGGTCTGCGCTGCGTGGACGCAGCAGTAGTCGAACTCGATCCCCTGGCCGATCCGGTTCGGCCCGGAGCCGAGGATGACGACGCGTGGCTTGCCGCTCGCGGGAAGCGCCTCATCCTCCTCCCCCCACGTCGAGTAGAAGTAGTTCGAAGCCGCCTCGACCTCCCCCGCGCACGAGTCGACGCGACGAAACGCGGGCCGCAAGCCCGCTTCGCGCCTCCGGCGCCTGACCTCCGCTCCCGTCAGCCCCAGGGTGGCGCCGATCGAGTCGTCCCCCCAGCCCGCGCGCTTCGCGCGCAGGAGATCACCGCTCGCGAGCTCCGCCCGCGCGCGCTCGAGCTCTGCGCGAAACCAGGGATGCAGGCCCTCGGGGAGATGGTCGAGAGTGGCCCACGGTGTGGGCACGCCCGCCTCGAGCTCCCGGGAGCCGTGCGCCTTCAGGAACGCCTCCGTGAACGTCCGTCCGATTCCCATCGCCTCTCCTACCGACTTCATCTGCGTGCCGAGCGTCTGGTCGGCCCCGGGGAACTTCTCGAAGGCGAAGCGCGGGAACTTGACGACGACGTAGTCGAGGGTGGGCTCGAAGCTCGCGGGTGTCGTTCGCGTCAGGTCGTTCGGGATCTCGTCGAGCGTGTAGCCGACGGCGAGCTTGGCCGCGACCTTCGCGATCGGATAGCCGGTGGCCTTGGAGGCGAGCGCGGAGGACCGCGAGACGCGCGGGTTCATCTCGATCACGCGCAGCTCACCCGTCTCACGGTTGCGCGCGAACTGGATGTTCGAGCCACCCGTCTCGACGCCGACGGCACGTATGACCGCCGCGGCAGCGTCTCGAAGCTCTTGGTAGGCCTCGTCCGAGAGCGTCATCTGGGGGGCGACGGTGACCGAGTCGCCCGTGTGGACGCCCATCGGGTCGAGGTTCTCGATCGAGCAGACGACAACGACGTTGTCCGCGCGATCGCGGATCACCTCGAGCTCGAACTCGTCCCAGCCGCGCACGGACTCCTCGACGAGCACCTGGCCGATCGGAGACTCGGCGAGGCCGCGTTCCACCTGCCGCTCGAGCGTGGCGAGGTCGTCGGCGAAGCCGCCTCCGTGGCCGCCGAGCGTAAAGGCCGGTCGTACGACTGCCGGGAGCGCGACGTCGCGAAGCTCGGAGAGGGAGGTGACGATCCTCGACGCAGGGACGCGAAGACCGCAGCCGCGAACCGCCTCGCGGAACTCCGCCCGGTCCTCGGCGCGCCTGATCACCTCGACGGGCGCGCCGATGAGCTCGACCCCGAGCTCGTCGAGCACGCCTGCATCGGAAAGCGAGACGGCGAGGTTGAGCGCGGTCTGTCCGCCGAGCGTCGGCAACAGTGAGTCCGGGCGCTCTCGGGCAAGGACCGAGGCGACTCCCTCGAGGTCGAGCGGCTCGATGTAGGTGCGGTCGGCGAAGCCGGGGTCGGTCATGATCGTCGCCGGGTTCGAGTTGACGACGATCGTCCGGTAGCCCTCCTCGCGCAGCACCTTGAGCGCCTGGCAGCCCGCGTAGTCGAACTCGCACGCCTGCCCGATGACGATCGGGCCCGAGCCGATCACGCACACGCTTTCGATGTCTCGCCGCGCCGGCATCAGGCTCCCAGTCCCTCCACCCAGCCGTCGAGGATGGGCCACGCGTCGTGCGGGCCGGGACCCGCCTCCGGATGAAACTGCACCGAGCGGGCGCGCAGCTCGGGAAACTCGAAGCCCTCGACCGTCCCGTCGTAGAGCGATACGTACGTCGCCTCCTCGGCGTCCGAGGGTGCGACCGCGAAGCCGTGGTTCTGGCTCGTCACGAGCACACGACCCGTCTTTCGCTCGAGCACGGGGTGGTTGGCGCCGCGGTGGCCGAAGGGGAGCTTGAACGTCTCGTGCCCGGTCGCGAGACCGAGCAGCTGGTGGCCGAGGCAGATGCCGAGAACGGGAACCCGTCCGAGGAGGCCGCGAACGGCCTCGACCTCGTCGTGCAGCGGCTCGGGGTCGCCTGGGCCGTTCGAGAGGACGACCCCCTCGAACCTCCCCAGCTCGTCCGGCTGCGCCGTGTGCGGGAATACCGTCACCGCGGCGCCTGCGTGTGTCAGCCGCCGGAGGATCGAGCGCTTCGTTCCGTAGTCGACGACGGCAACCGAGCGGCTTCCCGACTCGCTGAACACGTACGGCTCTGCGGCGGAGACCTGCGCGACGAGCGCCTGCCCTTCCATGAGCGGATGCGCGCGAACCCGCTCCAGCGCGTCCTCGACGGCGAGCTCGTCCTCGCTCGCCACCGCGGCCGCCCGCATCGCCCCTCCGTCCCGGAGACGCAGGACGAGCGCGCGAGTGTCGATCTCCTCGAGCCCGACGAGCCCGTGCGCGGCAAGCCACTCGGCCCACTCGCGGCCGCCGAGTTGGCGCATGAGCACCGCCTTCGCATGCGGTGTGGCCGACTCCCCCCGCTCCTCTGCGACGCCGTAGTTACCGACCATCGGCGCGGTGAAGCAGACGAGCTGCTCCGCGTAGCTGGGGTCGGTGACGGTCTCCTGGTAGCCCGTCATCGCGGTCGTGAAGACCGCCTCGCCGAAGACGGCCCCCGCCGCGCCGACCGAGCGGCCGCGGAACACCGCGCCGTCCTCGAGGACCAGGTACCC
>DATDOS010000014.1:0-21948 GCA_035293125.1 Gaiellaceae bacterium
GGAGACCACGTCGGTGCACAGATGATCCAGGATTCGTTGGTCAAAGCCCTCGAAGCGCGCAGAGAGCAGAGTGAGCGCAGGCTCGGCTGCGAGCTCCTCGACGAGCGCCTGGTCGAGCTGACGCCCTTGGGGTGAGAGCGCGACGACCCTATGCCCGGGCACTCCGCCGTAGACGGCGTCGAACGCCGCGGCGACGACGTCGATCCGGAGCACCATCCCGGGACCGCCACCGTAGGGATCGTCGTCGACCTGTCCGGCGCTGAGCGGGGTGGTGTCGCGGTAGTTGAGGATCCGCAGCTCCAGCTCCGTTCCCAGCACCGCGGCGACCGGACGGCGCTCCTGCAGCCACGCGAATGCGCTCGGGATCAGCGTGAAGACATCGAGGCGCACGACGGGGAACCGTAGCCGTCAGTCCGTGAACCCGGGGTTGAGAACGACCCGACGCCTGTCGAGGTCGATCTCGCGCACGCAGTCCTCGACGAGCGGCAGGAGCAGGCCCGAGTCCAGCTCGAGCGCATCGTTCGCAGGGCCCGGAAGAACGTCCCGCACGACCCCGAGTCGCGCACCGCCCTCGTCGACCACCTCCATCCCCACGAGATCGGCGACGTAGTACGAACCGCGGTCGAGAGGCGGCAGCATGTCTCGAGGCACCGCGAGCTCCGCGCCCCGGTCGACGTGGCGGTCGAGCTTGATCGCGTGCCTGCCGCGGCCGACCCGGCGTGAGATCACAACCGTCGCGGGCTCGCCGCCGGCGAGCAAGGTCGCTCCCACGTCGAACCGGTGGGGATCCTCGCTGCCCTCCTCCACGACGAACGCGCCGTCGACTCCGTGCGGGCGGCCGACTCGACCTACCCGGACGACCTCCCGGCTCGGGTCAGTCGGCAATCTCGAGCAGGTAGCGCTCTTCGGCCCGGGCCCCTGCCGCGCGGACGATGCTCCGGAGGGCTCGAGCGATGCGGCCCTGCTTGCCGATGACCTTGCCCACGTCGTCGGGTGCGACGTGGAGATGGAAGACGATTGCGTCCTCGCGCTCCTCCGTCTCGACGCGAACGGCGTCAGGCTCGTCGACGAGCCGGCGCGCGATCCATTCGAGAAGCTCAGCCACGCCCTCTTCCGCTTCGCGTAAGAGGGTTAGAAGCGCAGAACCCCGAAGATCGCCGCGGGACCATGCTCTCTAACCATTCCCGACATTCATGTCGGGAATGGCGGCCTTGATCAGCCGAGAGACGGGCTCCGTCGGCTGTGCGCCCTTGGCGATCCAGTCCTTGATCTTCGCCTCGTCGAGGTCGATCGTCGACGGGTCCGTCTGCGGGTTGTAGCGCCCGACGATCTCGATGAAGCGCCCATCGCGGGGCGAGCGCGAGTCTGCGACGACGACGCGGTAGATCGGGTTCTTCTTCGACCCGACCCGCGTCAACCTGATCTTTACAGCCATCTGTCTCCTTGGAAGCGTTTCGAGTGGACGGGCCATTGTGCCGATTTCGGCGCGGGCCGTGGGATACTGCCGGCACGAAGCTCCTCCTGACAGTCGCCTCGTGCGGCCTTCTCGTCGTGCCGTCCGCGGCGGCGCCGACAGCGGTCGAGATCGTCGTTACGACGGCCGCGGATGGCGTGAACGGCGACATCGTGACCGTTGCCGAGCTGCTCGCGAACCCCGGGCCTGACGGGATCTCGCTGCGCGAGGCCGTCGAGGCGACGAACAACGACCCGGGCATGTACACCATCCGCTTCGCTCCAGCGCTCGCAGGCAGAACGATCACGCTCCTGGCGCCCGACAACGTGCAGCCAAACCGCGGATCGCTGATGCTCGCAGGCGGCCGTGTGACCATCGACGGCGACATCGACGGCGACGACAGCCCCGACATCGCGATTCGGCCCGAGTCATCCTCCTCGAGATACAGCGGGTTCCACATCTTCTCGAGCGGCAACCGGCTTCACGCGCTGACGATCGAACGGTTTCCGGTGGGCGTCCAGCTGCAGACCGCCTGGCGTACCTCCGGGTTTCCGAGGCGCCTCACGTTCGCGGACAACACCATGAGCAATCTCGTTATCCGCGGAGGAGCGCGGGCGACGGGGATCGCGATGGACTCATACCAAGGGCAGGAGTGCAACTCGTTCACGATGCGCTGCCCGACCTACAACCGGTGGACGAACACGACGATCTCCGGTAACACGATCGAGACCGGGCGATTCGGACTCGAACTCGGTATTACGTCCTCCGTCAGCGACCGCATCGAGCGCCTCGCCATCACGAACAATGTGATCCGGCTCGGCTCGAGCAGAGTGCCCGCGCAAGGCGGCGCAGCAGTCCAGATCGATCTGCACGGCAACGCGACCCAGGGCCGCATATCCGACGTGCTCGTCGCCGGCAACACCATCGAGGGCGTGAACGGAGATGGAGGGATCGTCGTCGCCTCTGGCCTCCAGCGCTCGCCGGCGAACTCGATCGGCGGCGTACGCATCCTGGACAACCGGATTCATCTCGTACGGAAGGGGCCGCGCGTGTGCTGCTTCGCCATCGTTCTCCAAGCCGGCGGCGACGTGTGGGCAGTTGACACCAGGCCAATCGAGTACCCGAGCGACAACGTGCTGCGGGGTGTCGAGATAGCCCGGAACTCGGTCAGCGGCTCCCTGGCGGCGGGAGTACGCATCGTGGCCGGAGCGGCTGGCGGGGCATCGCGAAACGTCGTCGAGGACGTTCGTGTCGAGCGGAACGTGATCCGCTCGACCATGACGGGGAAGGGCGTCTACCTCTGGGCAGGCGACATCCTTCCCTTTGAGGGCACGTACGCGATGGGGAACCGGATCACTGGCGTTACGATCGACGCGAATCGCATCACGACCGGAGGCGCGAAGCCGTTGCCGGGAGAGACATTCACCGAGAGCGCGGGTGGCATCGTGCTCGTTGGTGGGTGGCACTACAGCCGTCGCGGAGTCGTGCGAGACGTTCGCATAACCAACAACCGAATCGCCGGCCCGCACGCCGTCATTCGGCTCATCGGTGGAATCGGACCCACGGCGCGCGGAAACAGGGTGAGCTGCGTTCGCGTGGCCGGCAATCGCGGCAAGCGAGGTCGGAACGCCCTCATCGTGACGGCAAACCTCACCGAACCCCCGGGGGGAGGGGCGATCCCGGGAGTCGCGAAGGGGAACCGCGCCTCCCTCGGCGGCTGCTGAGGTCAGCGGCGGCCGGGCGGCGGCATCCCGGGCATCGCGGGCATCCTCCCCTTGCCCAACTGTTTCATCATCTTCGCCATCTGCTTGCGGGCGGCCATGAGCTTGTTGACCTCGTCCATCGACGTCCCGCTCCCGGCGGCGATCCGGCGGCGCCGCTGCGTCGAGATGATGTGTGGCATCCGACGCTCCTGCGGCGTCATCGAGAGCACGATCGCCTCGACCCGCGAGAGCTGCTTCTCGTCCACGTCGAGCCCTTGGAGCTGCTTGCCGAGACCGGGCACCAGCTTGAGCACGCCCTGGAGCGGTCCCATGCGGCGCAGCATTCCGTAGCTCGCGAGGAAGTCGTCGAAGGTGAACTCGCCGGCACGGAGCCGCTTCTCCATCTCTGCCTGCTCGTCTTCGGCGACTGCCGCTTCTGCCTTCTCGATGAGCGTGAGCACGTCGCCCATGCCGAGAATCCGCGACGCCATGCGATCGGGGTGGAAGTACTCGAGCTGGTCGAGCTTCTCTCCCACGGACGCGAGCTTGACCGGCCGGCCGGTGACGGCTCGGACCGAGAGAGCGGCGCCGCCTCGGGCGTCGCCGTCGAGCTTGGTCAGGATCACGCCGTCGAATGCCACCCGCTCCTGAAATGCGACTGCGACGTTCACCGCCTCCTGCCCGGTCATGGCGTCGAGCACGAGGAGGACGTTCGTGGGCTTCGTCGCCTCACCGATCCGCTGGAGCTCGTCCATCAGCTCCTCGTCCACGTGGAGGCGTCCGGCGGTGTCGACGATGACGACGTCGAGGCCCTCGCGGCGCGCGGCGTCCAGCCCCCGGCGCGCTGCCGCAACCGCGTCTTTCGGCTCCAGCGCGTACACGGGAATCTGAATCTGCCGGCCGAGCTGCTCGAGCTGGTCGACCGCAGCGGGGCGCTGGAGATCACAGGCGAC
The DNA here is from genome assembly GCA_035293125.1 of Gaiellaceae bacterium. Taxonomy (GTDB): domain Bacteria; phylum Actinomycetota; class Thermoleophilia; order Gaiellales; family Gaiellaceae; genus GMQP-bins7. The sequence continues at coordinate 4,110 of DATDOS010000014.1, forward strand.
GAGCCCGGAGCGCTTGCCCTCCCGACGAAGGAGGAGAGCGAGCTTCGCGGCGGCCGTGGTCTTGCCCGAGCCCTGGAGGCCGACCAGCAGGATCACGGTCGGTGGCCGCCCGAACGCGAGGCGCGAGTCGCCCGTCCCCATGAGCGCGGTCAGCTCCTCGTGGACGATCTTCACGACCTGCTGACTCGGCGAGAGGCTCTTTAGCACCTCCTGCCCGAGCGCACGCTCCTTGACCGCGGCGGTGAATTCCTTCGCGACCTCGAAGTTGACGTCGGCCTCGAGAAGCGCAAGCCGAACCTCGCGCATGGCCTTCGAGATCGACTCCTCGTCGAGCCGGCCGCCCGTCCGCAGCCCGCCGAGGGCGCCCTGAAGCTTGTCTGAGAGCGTGTCGAACACGGTCGGCCCAGTGTAGAGACGGGGCGGTGACGCTCGGCCGCTTGGAGCGGCGACGTGAGGCTCGTACACTCGTCTGAACATGGCTGCAAGTGCCGGTCCGCGCAAGCAGCTTCCCGCCGGCACGGTGACGCTGCTCTTCGCCGACGTCGAGGGATCGACGCGGCTCCTGCACGCCCTCGGCGAGCGGTTCGCGCCGGCACGCGCCCGCATGCGCGAGCTCGTGCGCGACGCCGCCTCGAGGCACGGTGGCCATGAGGTCGACTGGGCCGGGGACGGCGTCTTCCTCGCCTTCTCGCGCGCGCGAGACGCGGTGGCGGCGGCAGCCGAGATCCAGCGTGCGCTCGCCGCCGAGCCGTGGGCGCCGGAGGAGGCCCTGCGCCTGCGAATCGGGATCCACACGGGTGAGCCCGAGCTCGAGGCCGAGGGCTACGTGGGGGTGGACGTGATCGTGGCGGCGCGCATCTGCTCCGCTGCGCACGGTGGCCAGGTCGTCGTCTCCCGTACGACGCGGGACTTCCTCGGAGACGACACTCGGAGCGGAGTCTCCTTCCGCCCGCTCGGCAGCCACCGGCTCAAGGACGTCCCCAGCCCAGAACAGCTCTTCCAGCTTCAGGCACCGGACCTGCCGGAGACCTTCCCGCCCTTGCGCACGCTCGGCGGGGCGACGCTTCCGGCGCTCCACCACCGTCTCGTCGGGAGACGTCGGGACCTGACGGCGACGCTGGCACTGCTCGCCCGCCCGGGAGTGCGGCTCGTCACCATCACCGGCCCCGGGGGAGCGGGCAAGAGCCGGCTCGCGCTCGAGGCCGCCGGCCTGGCGGCGGTCGAGCGCCCTGTCCACCTCGTCGGGCTCGCACCGATCTCCGACCCGGAGCTCGTGCCGGCAGCGATCGCACGCGTTCTGAGCGTTCGCGAGTCGGCCGAGCGGCCGCTCGCGGAGAGCATCGCCGACGCGCTGGCGGGAAGCCGGGCGCTGCTCTTCCTCGACAACATGGAGCATCTCGCGGCCGCGGCGAGCACGATCTCCGCCCTCCTCGATCGAGCTCCCGATCTCGAGATCCTCACGACCAGTCGCGCGCCCCTTCGCCTCTCCGGCGAGCACGTCGTTCCGCTCGAGCCCCTGCCAGTCCACGACGCCTCCACCCTCTTCGCCGAGCTGGCCGCGGCACGGGGTGTGGTGCTGCGCGAGGACATGCTCCCCGCGGTGCGCGAGATCTGCAGGCGTCTGGACGGCCTGCCGCTCGCGATCGAGCTCGTGGCAGCACGCCTTGCAGTGCTGCCACCCGCTCAACTGCTGCGAGCGCTCGACGAGGGACTCGCCCTCGATATGGAGGGGCCGGTCGATCTCCCGGCGAGACAGCGGACCCTGCGGGCGACGATCGACTGGAGCTACGGGCTTCTCGGCGAGAGCCAGCGCGAGCTGCACCAGGCGCTTGCCGTCTTCGCCGGCGGCTGCACCCTCGAGGACGGCCGAGCGGTCGCCGGCGCGGGATCCAGCTTCCTCGCAGATCTGGAAGCGCTCGTCGCCGGGAGCCTGCTTCGCGGCGAGGTCACGGACGGACAGGTCAGGTTCTTCATGCTCGAGACCGTGCGCGAGGACGCCGTCTCCCGCCTCGCCGCCGCGGGGAAGCTCGATGACCTCCGCCAGAGGCACGCGGAGCGGTTCCTCGAGGTCGCCCTGGCCGCAGAGGAAGAGCTGGAAGGCCCGGAGCAGGCAGAGTGCTTGGAGCGCCTGGAGCGTGAGCTGGACAACATCCGGGCCGCGCTCGACTGGTTCCTCGGCTCGGGACGAGCGGAGGATGCGCTCCGGGCATCCAATGCGCTCGAGCGCTTCTGGCGCGCTCAGGCACACCTGACCGAGGCGCAGCGGTGGCTCTCGCAGGGTCTCACGCGAGCGGAGGAGCTACCAGCCGACGTGCGCGCACTCGCTCTGCGGAGCGCTGCGCACATGGCGATGGGGCAGAGCGATTGGGATGGTGCGGTACCGTTGCTCGAGGAGGCGATCACGCTCTTCCGTGAGTGCGAGCGAGGGTACGACGAAGTCGTCGCGCTCTCCTATCTCAGCTTCGTCGCTCTCAGACGGGACGAGCCCGAGCAGGCCGAATCTCTCGGACGGCAGGCGCTCGAGGTTGCCCGCGCACTGGGCGACGAGCGAACGATCGCGTTCGCCCTGATGGCAGTGGGTGACGTCGGCTGGGTCCGCGGCGAGCACGAGCGCGCCCTGGCGCAATACGAGGAGGCCGTCGCGCTCAGTCGCCGGGCCGACGATCCTCTCCTCGTGGTAGATGCGGTCTACAACTTCGGCATGGCGGCATTTCAAGGAGGCGATCTGGGTCGCGCTCGGCAAGCCTTCGAGGAAGCACTCGATCTCGCCCGGGAGCTCCGCGAGGCACCGCACATGGCCGCGGCGCAGTTCATGCTCGCCGAGCTCGACATCCTCGCCGGCGACGCCGTCGGCGCCCGCGAGCGGGCGCGTGAGAGCCTCGCTCTCTACACCGATCTCGAAGACGACCGCTCCTGCGCCCGTTGTCTCGTCATCCTGGCCGGCGCCGCTGCAGCGGACGGATCCCATGAGGACGCGGCGCGGCTCATCGGCGCGGCGGAGGCCCTGCGGAGAGATCAGCCGCTGGACTCCTTCGAGCTCCCCGTCCTCGATCGTTACACGTCGGAGCTCGAGGCAGTCCTCACTGAACACAGCCTTGCCAAGCTCAAAGCCGAAGGCGCACGCCTTGGGCACGACGTGCTGGTCCCCGAGGTTGTCTCGGCAGGCACCGACGAGTAATGTCGCCCCACCAACCGTTCGAGGAGGTAGAGATGGACGGCACCGGAAGGACACTCGAAGAAGCGTTCGACGACTACGCCCAGAAGAAGGCACAGGAGCTCCGAGGGAGGCTCGAGAAGCAGGGGGTTTCGTTCGCCGAAGGTCTGGAGCAATTCGACGATGCATGGTTCACGGTCGACATCGCGATTCGGACTCGTCCGAACAATCAGTGGGTGAAGGGGTTCCGGGTGAGCGATCCGGGTACGTAGCGGCGGACTGGCGCCGTACGACCAAGCTACTCGCCAGGGTCTGACAGTCGCTCGGCCGAGCGAGTCTCGTTCATCGCCTTGAAGCCGCCGAGCTCGGCGACGGTGACGTCGGCGACGACTCCCGCGAGCCCGAGCAGGGAGACGAAGCGGCTGCGCTTCAGGATGCCGAGAAGCAGCAGCGCGCACCCGGCCAGACCCACCGGGCCAAATGCGATCGTCGTTTCGCCCTGCTCGTCCACGGCGCGATCATAGTGTCCCTTCGGCGACGCGGCCCGGAGACCGCGCCGCCGTGAGACGTCAGCTGGCCCAGGCAGCGACCGCAGCCGGGAGGGAAATTGCGCCGATCCGGTCGATCATGTCCGGGTCGCCGGCGTAGAGGTTGTGCAGCGGAACGATCCTGATCTCGGGCTCTCCCCCGATCACCAGCTCGCTCACGACGGGCAGCATGCGCTGCTCGAGGAAGCTGTGGAAGGCTTGCTCCGTCTGCCACACGTCGCACACCTCGAGACCCTCGTCGGTCAGGGCCGCCATGTGGAGCACGCCGCCCGCAGCGGGGTTCGCGTCGAGGCCGAGCCTCGCCATGACGGCGTCGTACTGGTCGGATGTCACCCCCGGCCAGTGCATGAACATTGCGACAGCCATTCCCAGTCCTCCTTCCCTGCGTCGCATACAGGGTGTTGGCCACAGCCTACGCGGCGGTTCGGCCGCTTGCAACGGAGTTGAGCCCTCGATCGAGGGATTCTTCCTGCGCAGCCTTAGCCGGCGACGAGCGCTCGCGCGTAGTCGTGCGCGTCGAACGGGCGGAGGTCGTCCACGCCCTCGCCGACGCCGACGAGCTTCACGGGCAAGCCCAGCTCGGCGGCGATCGCGATCGCGACACCACCGCGCGCGCTGCCGTCGAGCTTCGTCAGCACAACACCGGTCACGCTGACGGCGTCCCCGAACAGGCGTGCCTGCTCGAGGCCGTTCTGGCCGGTCGTCGCGTCCACGACGAGGAGCGTCTCGTGCGGGGCACCCTCGAGACGGGCGGCGATCACACGGCTCACCTTCTCGAGCTCGGCCATCAAGTTCGACTGCGTGTGTAACCGCCCGGCAGTGTCGATGATCACCACGTCGTGACCGCGGGCACGCCCTGCCTCGATCGCGTCGAAGGCGACGGCCGCCGGATCGGCTCCTCGCGGCGAGCCGACGAAGTCCGCGCCGGCTCGCTCGGCCCAGATCTCGAGCTGCTCCTCGGCGGCCGCTCGGAAGGTGTCTGCCGCGCCCACGAGCACCGAGCGGCCGCGCTCGCGCAGCTTCTGCGCAAGCTTGCCGATCGTCGTGGTCTTCCCCGTGCCGTTGACGCCGACGACCAGGACGACGCTCGGCTTACCCGTGAGCGCCAGGGTGGGAGGACTCCCGAAGATCGTCTCCACCTCCTCCGCGAGCGCGTTTTCGAGTCCTCCCGCGACGCCGCGGGCCTCGAGACGCCGGACGATCTCAGCGGTGGCGGGTACACCGACGTCACTGCGAATGAGCGCCTCCTCGAGCCTCTCCCAGGCCTCGTCGTCGCCCGAGTCGAAGGCCGCGGAAGCGAGCTGCTCGGTCAGCGCGCGCCGGCTCTTTGCGAGGGACTCGCGAACGCGCGCGAAGACACCGGTTCGCTCCGGCTCGTCAGCAGCAGTGGCTTCGTCGCCGAGAAGCTCGGCCCACGTTCTACTCACGCACTTGCGGCGACGGGCTGCTCATGCCGGGGAAGGCGCCGGGAGACCACTTGCGACACGCCGTCGGGTCCCATCGTCACGCCGTACAGGATATCCGCGGCCTCCATCGTCCTCTTCTGATGCGTGACGACGACGAACTGCGCACGGTCGGAATAACGGCGCAGGAGCTCGACGAAGCGCGCAATGTTCGTGTCGTCGAGTGCGGCCTCGACCTCGTCGAGGAGGTAGAAGGCGCACGGCCGGGCGAGGAAGAGCGCGAACAGGAACGAGATCGCGCCGAGTGCCTTCTCCCCTCCCGAAAGGAGCGAGAGGCGGGTAATCCGCTTCCCGGCGGGGCGAAGCTCCACCTCGACGCCCGGCTCCCCGCCCTCTTCTTCCGGCTCGACGAGCCGCAGACGGCCTTCGCCGCCCGGAAAGAGCGTGCCTGCGACCTCCTCGAAGTGCTCTGCGACTGCTGCGAACGTCTCCGCGAAACGCCGCTCGACGGTCTCGGCCAACTCGGCGCGAAGCCGCTCGAGCTCCGCGAGGCTCTGCTCGAGATCCTGGCGCTGCGTCTGCAAGTCCGTGAGGCGCTCCTTCTCCGCGTCGTACTCCTCGCGTGCGAGCGGGTTCACCTGGCCCAGGGTGGTGCGGCGCACTTCGAGCCGCTCGACCCGGGCTGCGAGCTCGTCACGGTCGTCGCCTTCCGCCGGATCGACCGTCCCGGCCGCCTCGAGACGGCCTTTCGCCTCGCGCGTCTCGGCATCCAGGCGGGCGATCTCGACCTCTGCGGTCGTCAATCTTTCACTCGCCTGCTCGAGCTCCTGGCGCAGCCCCACTTCCGCGGCGCCAAGGCGGCGAAGCTCGTCGCCGAGCTCGCCCGACTTGAGCGAACCGGCGTCGACGCGCGCTCGGAGCGGAGCGTCGAAGCGTTCCGCGGCGCGTTGCGCGGCGGTGATCCCCTCCAAGAGGGCACCGGCGGACTCCACGAGTCGGCCGAGGACGCGTGCGTCGATCGACGCGCGCCCCCGAGCCGGCACCGCACGCCCGTACGCCGACTCGGCCGCGCGTGCTCTTTCCGCGGCCTCCTCGGCCGCGACGCCGGCCGCTTCAGCGCGCTCCTCGAGCTCAGCGGTCTCTGCCATGAGCGTCCGCCGCCGTGCCTGCAGCTCGAGCAGGACGGCCTCGGCCGTCTCGCCCGCGAACCAGAGCTCGCCGCGGGCGGGGTCGTAGCCGAAGCCCTCCGGAGTCACGGACGCCACCTGGACATCGAGAAGCGCAGCGAGGGGCACGACCGGGAACTCGCTCACGAGCTCCTGTGGCGAACGGCCCGTGAGAACCGTGAGGCTGCCGAGCCCCGCGGCGCGCGCCCGCTGCAGCAGGGCCAGGCCAACCGTCGGATCGTCCGCGAGAACGGCGGACGCGCGCGTGCGGAGGGCCGCGGCGACCGACCGCTCCGCGCCCGGCTCGATCTCGAGCGCCGCGAGCGCCAGGCTCGCACCCTGCTCGGCGAGCGCACGCGCAGCGGGCGGAAGGCCCTCCTGCTCGGCCAGAGCCTGCTCCAGCGCGCGCGTTCGCTCGCGCGCGAGCGCGGCGCGCTCGGCAAGCTCGGCGCGCTCGCGCTCGGCGATCCGTGCCACCTCGGAAGCCAGTGTCGCCTCGAGCTCGAGGCGCGCAGCGGCGTTCGGCTCCGCCGCGTCCGTTGGGGTCGCCGGGAGCTCGCTCCGCAGCCGCTCGGAGAGCGCGGTCGCCGACTCGGCCCGAAGTCCCAGCCGTTCGACACCACCCTGCAGCCGGTACAGAGCCGCAACGGCGGCCTCCCGCCGGCCGGCGGCGTCGGAGAGCTCGTCCTCGGCGCGCGTGCGATCTGCGAGCAGCCCCTCGAGCCGGGACTGAGCGCCGCGGCGAGCGAGGGCCGCCGCATCTCTCCGCCCTTCCGCATCCGCACGCCGCACGCCCGAGTCGGTCAGGTCCAGCTCGGCGATCCTGGCGCGGAGCGACGCGATGTCGAGCGCGAGCTTCTCGGCGCGCTCGGCAGCCGTCGCCTGAAGAGCGAGCGGGCGAAGGCGCTTGCGCACCTCCTCTTCGACATCGCGTGCGCGCTCGACCTGGAGAGCGACCCGCGCCAGCTTCAGCTCCGCGCGGTGCCGGCGGCGCTTGAACTTTCCGAGCCCGGCCGCCTCCTCCACGAAGGCACGCCGGTCCTCCGGCTTCGATGCGAGCACCTGCTCGACCTCCCCCTGCCCGACGATCGAGTGCATCGCCGAGCCGAGGCCGATGTCGGCGAGGAGCTCGACGAGATCCGTGCGGCGCACCGGCGCCCGGTTGACGAGGTACTGCCCTTCGGCCCCTCGGATCAGCCGCCGCGTGATGGAGACCTCGCTGAAGTCGAGCTCGGGCCACGCGTCGTCCTCGTTGTCGAAGACGAGCTCGACCTCGCAGTGATCGGCCGGCTTGCGGTCGCCCCCGCCGGCGAAGAGGACGTCGTCGGCCTTCTCGGCTCGTAGCTCGGACGGCGTCAGCGAGCCGGCAGCCCAGACGACCGCGTCGGCGATGTTCGACTTGCCGGATCCGTTGGGGCCGACGATGACGGCCACACCCGGCTCGAGCGTGATCTCGAGCGGGTCCGGGAACGACTTGAACCCGCGGATGCGGAGCGTGCGCAGGTGCACCGGAGCTGCATTTTCACGGCGACGACGGACGGCGCGGCACCCTGCGGGCCGCCGAGGAGCTAGCGAACGCCGCTCGCGACGACCGCCGAGACGCTGCGCGTCTCGGTCGTCGGGCGCCCGTTCGTCTTCAGGACGATCTTGAACGTGGCCGGCCCGCTCGCGACCGCGCCTTGAGGCGCCCGTTCGCGAGCTTGATCTCGATCGTCGTCTGCTTCCCGGCCTTCAGCTTCAGCACCGCAGCCGTGCTGAAGCGTCAGGACGTTGCCGAGAGCTCGCCCGCGCGAAGAAGCGCTATCACGGCGGGACCTCCGGTCACCAGCGAAGACGCGATCCGGCCTTCGCCGTCGACGATCACCGCCATGGGCGTCCCATTGGCGCCGAGCTTTGTCGACAGGGCCCATGCAGGGTCGAGGAGAACCGGTGACGCGAAACCCTCGGCGCGGACGCCCTCGACGGCACCGGCGGAGACGATCAGCAGGGCGGGGCTGTCCGGTGGCGGTGACGATTCCCACGCCACGACGTCCTTGTGCATCGCGCGGCAGAAGCCGCAGTCAGGGTTCCAGAACAGGAGCGCGGTCGGCCTGGTCACGAGCTCCGCAAGCTCGGTCTCGTCTCCTTCGAGCGACTCGAGCCGGACAGAGGGCACTTCCGAGCCGAGAGGAAGCCCGGGCGCGCGACCCGCCCCGCCGAGAACCTCCTGTAGGAGGGTCTCGATCCAGTCGCCTCCGGCTGCGAGCCAGGAGGCGATGGTGCCGTCGTCGCCGACCAGCACGGCGCTCGGAGTGCCGTTCGCCTGGTAGGCCTCGTAGGCGGCGAGGCGTTCGTCAACCAGCACGTGCTCAAGCCCGTGCTTCGCCGCCTCGCGGCGGATCAGCTCTCCGTCGCCGTCGCTCAGCAAGGCGACCGTCAAGTCATCGGCGTGGTCGCGCTGCCAGCGCGCGACCTCGGGCATGAGCATCGAGCACGGCGTACATGTGGGGCTCGTGAAGAGGAGCAGCGCCGGGCGACCGGGCCGGAGGAGGTCGCCGAGGGCGACGCGGTCACCGTCGACAGAAGGCAGCAAGAACGCCGGTGCCGGCATCCCCGGAGCGAGCCCGAGCTGCAGGACGTCGTCCGGCTCCTCGAGGTCGAAACCGGCTGCGCGAAGACGACCTTCGACCGCATCGAGGCGGACGAGGACACGGCCGTAGCTCCGCAGCACGTGAGCCACCGCGTAGCCGCCGATCGCCGCGACCGCAACCAGGGCGACGCCAAGCGCGAGGACGAGCCACTCGAGGCCGTCGAGGCGCGAGACCCACGTGAACGCGCCTGGCCCGGGATCGTCGTGACCTACGGCAATGACGAGCGCCGCCGCCGCCGCCGCGAGCGCGCCGTTCCGCGCGAGCGCACCCCAACCGGCCGGCGCGGAGTGGAGCCGGCCGAAGCAATGGCAGTCCGGGGCCTCGCCCCGCACCATCGCCGCCACGATCGCCGCGGAGAAGACGAGCAACAGCGCGAGCCCGGCAGTCGCCGCGTACCAGCGGGTGGCGGCCGGAAGGAGAAGGAGGCCGATCGACAGCTCGGCGAGGGGAAGCCCGAGCGTGACGGCACCCACGAACCGGTCGGGGACGCCGAACGAGCGCGTGCTTTCACGCGCCCCGACGCCGTCAAGGAGCTTCGCGAACCCCGCTGTCAGGAAGACCGCGCCGAGCACGAGCGCGATGGCGACCACGACCAAGTCGGCAGTGGCAAGCGCCGCCGCGACGCCATGAGTCATCACGCCGGGACGCATCTACCCTTCCTCTTGTTGCACTTGTAACCCGTGCCGCAGCAGTTCCCTCCGCACCTGTTCGCCGGCGCGCACTGCTTCTTGCAGACTTGGGGGACCCCGAGCTCCTCGCCCGGCGTCTTTTCCACTTTGTACAGGCACCACTCCCGGCCGTTGTCGCAGCACGTGGCGCCGCAGCACGTCTGCCCCTTCGTGCAGCACTCCCGTCCGCCGCAGCAACTCTCGCCCGTCCCGCAGCAGTCGGATCCGCACTTCGATCCGGCACCAGACCTGCACACGCATGTGGCCGCCGCTCCAGGCCTGGCCGCGTTGCATTTCTGCTTGGGGCCGCAGCACGCCGAGCTCGTGTTGTTGAAGCAGCAGAACGTTCCCCTCTTGCAGCATTCTCTGTCGCCACGCTTGGCGGGAATGCAGGGGGTGGTGCTATCCGGGCAGCCCTTGCAGGCCCCGTCCTCGCACTTTTCGCCGAATTGGCGTGCGCAGCACTCGAACTTCGTATGGCCCCCGGCGTCCTTCTTGGTGGACGAGCAGGGAGCTCCGCCCGAGGCGGTGCAGGGGTCGTGACACTTTTTTTCGCGCTCGCCGGGGGCGCGACACTGCCACTGGTTGAACGGAGGCGGACAGCAAAACCATTTGGTGAGGCCGGGCTCGGGCTCATAGGAGCACAGCCGCGAGTCCCCGGGACACTCAGGATGCGAGGAGAGTGCTGCACGCGCCATCCGCGGCCCTACCGCGGGCACCATGACCGCAGCGAGAGACGTTCCCAGCAGCCGAAGCGCACGCCGTCGCGGCATCGGCTCCGCGAGCCGACGTGCGAGCTCGTCGAGGAAATGCTGGCCGCTCACGATTCGGTGCTCACGGACTCGGGCTCGCGAGAATCCTGGGCATGCTGCGACGTTAGGAGCCCGCTGCCTCGGGCGAAACAGAGGTACCCCTAGTCTTTTGCCGGCTGGGGAGCGCCTCGCCAGCGCAGCCAATGGCCGGACCCGTTCGGGCCCGAGCCCTCCCGACGGCTGTCGCCAGAGCTCCAGAAGGACCTGAGACTGCGGAGCGAGCGCAGGTGCACCGAGGCCGCATTCTCACGCCCGCGCCGGAGGTCCCCGACTTCGCCGCGCACCCCCTTCCTCAGGCCGATCACGTTCCGCATTTCGGCAGGAACGCGCCGCGGAAACCAGGAGGGTCCGGTCTCCGCGGCGCTTCTCATGTCGTCACCGGCTTGCGCTGACGAGCTACCTCACTCCCGCTGGGACGGCGACGGTGACGCTGCGCGTCTCCGTCGTCGGTCGCCCGTTCGTCTTGAGGACGATCTTGAAGGTGGCCGGCCCACTTGCAGCCGCGCTCTTGAGCGCGCCCTTCGCGAGCTTGATCTCGATCACCGTCTTCTTCCCGGCCTTCAGCTTCAACCCAGCCGCCGTACCCGCAATGCCCTTCCCGCTCAGGGTCGCCGTCGCACCGATCTCCTCGGGGCACGCGACCCCGCTGAGCGTGTACGGCACCTTGACGACCGGCCCCTTCGCCACGGTGAGCCTGCCCGGGATGTTGGCGGTCGCCGGCTTCGACTTGTCCTCCGCGAAGTGGGCGATGCTCCTGCTCCCGTTGTCGGAGGCGTAGACGTCTCCTCTTGGTCCAACGGCGATATCGACTGCGATCAGGTCGGGTGAGGCCGCCGTCGCGAGCACCTTGCCCGTGGGGGTGCGCTTCTCGATACGACGCTGCGCGATGTTCGCCATCCAGAGGTTGCAGTCGAGGTCGACGGCGATCCCGATCGGCGAGCTCAACCCGCCGCGGATCGAGCCCAGCTGCTTTCCGTCGAGGTCGTAGCGAACCACCCGCAGACCACGGTTGTCGGCGACATAGAGGCTCCCGTCGGGAGACACCTCGAGGTCGCCGCTCGCTTGCAGTGCTCCCCATGCCTTTGCCAAGGCGTAGTCCGACGCCTTGTCGTAGCGCGCGACCTTTCCCGAACGGTACTCGGCCAGGTACAGATTCCCCTCCGCGTCGACCCCGGCCCCGGTTGGCGCCTGGCTGCCGATCGCCTGCTGGAATCCCCCGCCCGCGCTGAACCTCTGGGCGCGGTCGTTCCGGTAGTCAGCCACCCAGACGTCGCCCTGCGAATCGATCGCGACATCCTGAGCGCTCAGGAACTGCCCGTTCCCGACCCCGGTCGCCCCCCACTTGCGAAGGAATGCGCCCTTCGCCGAGAAGACCTGGATGCGATTGTTGTCGGTGTCCGCGACATAGACGTTCCCGGCCTTGTCGGTCGCGAGACCGAACGCGTTATTGAACTGGCCGTTCGCGTTCCCGGCCTTGCCCCAGCTGCCGACCAGCTTGACCGGCGACCCGGCCGTCGTCGCCTGGCTGCCGGCCGTCGCGCCGGCGACACAAGTCCCCACGACGAGGACCACTGCACCGAGAAACAGAACTCTCGCGGGCTTCATCTCTCCACCTCCTGTGGTTGTTGGTCGCTCCCGCTCATGGATCGCTCCTCACGCCGACCGCCTCGACCACCCGCCCGAGCGCGATACCCGCGAGCTCGACCGCGCGCAAGACTTCGTCGACCGAGGCGGCCTCGAAGACGTGGAAGGACATCTCGTCCTCCGGCACGACGTACGACCGGAGATGGCGCACGCGCACGCCCGACTCGCGAAGGGCTTCCGCCGCCTCGCGGGCGCGATTTACGGACCGCGCGAACCCCGCGTCGCTCAGGTCGGGTGCGTATGACTCGACGAGGAAGCTGGCCATGCGACGAGGCTAGAAGCCCGCCGCGGGCGCTGAAACGGAGATCTCCCTACTCTTTTGACGCGCCCGCGAGGTGGTGCGCGAGCTCGGTGCGCGACCGCACGCCGAGCTTGCGATAGATCCGCGTCAGACCAGCCTCGACCGTCTTCACGCTCACGAAGAGCGCCGAAGCGGCCTCCTTGTTCGAATATCCCTCGGCGACGAGTGCTGCGATTCTCTGCTCGGCCTCGGTGAGCTCGTCGAAGTCGCGTCCTCTCCGACCCGGGATCCTCGACAGCTCGTGCCTTGCGTGCTCGGCCCACAGCCGAGCTCCCATCTCCTCGAATGTCGTGAGCGCCTCACCGAGCGTCCGGCGCGCATGTGCCCGCCGCTTGGTCCGGCGCTGCACCCGCCCGAGCACAAAGAGCGTTCGCGCACGCTCGAACGGGTTCCCAAGCCGCTCGTGGGCGGCGAGCGCGTCCTCGAGTGACCGCTCGGCGACCTCGAGCTCGCTCCCGGCCGCATAGACGAGCGCCCGGCAGCGGTTCGCAGTCGCAATCGTCCACGGGTACCCGGTCGTTTCACCGGAGACTTCCAGCTCGGCCACGAGCTTCTCGGCGTCGTCGAGCCTGCCCTGCTCGACGAGCGCTTCGGCGAGGTCGCCCTGGAAGCGAGTCCTGCCCGGCTCGAAGAACCCTCCGGAGGCAGCTACGTCGGCCGCCCGCTGGAGGTAGCTGGTCGCTGCAGTCGGATCGCCGAGCGACAGCTCGAGAAACCCGAGAACGCCGAGGTTCCGCAGGAGCTCGCGAACCATTCCAACCCGTTCGGCGCGGACGACGCCCTCGGCGGCCAGCTCTCGAGCGGAGTCGACCTCGCCACGATGCGCTGCCACGAACGCCTTCGCGTATCTGACGTTCTCCCGGCGTTGCGGCTGGCCGGTCTGCTCCGCCGCCTCTTCGCAAGCCTCGACGCACTCGAGTGCGAGATCCCAGTCGCCCGCCCAGCACTCGAGATCGGCGCGAACACGCAGAAGCTCCGGCAAGGACTGGATCACACCCTCGGCTTCGATCAGGCGCTGCGCCGACTCCAGGCGCGCGCGGGCGTCGGCGAATTCGTCAGCCGCGGAGAGCACGACGCCCCAGTTGAAGATGTTTCTTACGGCGTTCGTCGTCTCGTGCATCCCGTCCGTCCGCCTGAGCTTGGCGAGCCGGTCGGCGCGCTGGAGAAGATCACGGCGCAGGCCGCGACCCAGGACTTGATCGCATGCGGCGACGAGGGCGAGCGCGTCCGCCACCGTGGTCGGATCGTCGAGCTGGTCCGCGAGACGAAGTGCTTCTCGGGCGTGGAGTGCTCCGGCCTCGACGTCTCCCCCCTGCACCAGAAGGGTCGTGTAGTCGGACTCGACCGACTGCCGCTGGTGCGTGCTTTCAGCCTCGGCGAGCGCACGGTCGACTAGCGACCGTGCAGCAGGGCCGCCTTCGGTCCGCGCCGCAACGAGCGAGAGCAGCGCGAGAACCTGGGAGCGCTCGTTGCCCGGCTTCGAAAGCGGAAGGAGCTCGTCGCAGAGCGAACGAAGGCGTGCGATGTCACCGGACTGCATGTGGTACTCGGCGGCGAGAAGGCCGCGCCGCCATGCCGGGCCGGCGTCCTCGGGCGGCGTTCCTCGCCAGGCCTGCTCCGCCAGCGCGGCGGCAGCGTCAGGTGCACCGCGAAAGCGAGCCCGGTGCGCGGCTCCCTCGAGGGCCGCGGCCACCTCGGCGTCGGGACCGGCCATCCCCAGCGCCAGGTGTCGGGCACGCTCGTCCGGATCCGGGACGACGTGGGCCAGCACTCGGTGGAGCTCACGACGGCGGGCAGGCCACGCCTCGCTGTACACGGCGGCTCGCGTCAGCGGGTGTGCAAAGCGAACCTGCTCGTCCTCGAGGACGAGCATGCGGGCGTCAAACGCGGGTTGAAGCGCGGCTCGTGCCTCGGGTCCCAAGGCTCTCTCGAGGATGTCGAGCGTCGCGGTCCCGAGCGACGCCACGGCCAAGAGCGCCTCCCTCGTATCGGCCGGTAGCGTCGCGAGACGCTCTTCGAGCGCCTCGGCGACATTTGTCGGCAGAGGGACCTCTGCTCCCGGGTCGAGCGCACCACGCCGCTCGATCGCCTGCGCAAGCTCCAGCGCGAACAGCGGGTTGCCGCCCGACACCTCGTAAATGCGCGTGAGTGACGGTCGGGGAAGCGGGTGTCCGAGACGATCCGTGATCACCCGATGTATCGCACCGAGACTGAGCGGGCCGACTCGCAGTCGGCGAACGCGCATGTCGAGCGCGCCGGCAAGACCGAGGGGAGGATGCTCGGTTCCGACGGTCCGCCAGCCGACCAGCAGCTCGAGCGGCACGCCCTCACCGATACGGCGAATCGCGAACTCGAGGGCGCTCGCGGATGGTGGATCGAGCCACTGCACGTCGTCGATGGCCACGAGCACCCGACCGACACTCGAGAGGGCGCGAAGGCTCGACAAGACGGCCGCTGCGATCATGTTCGGCTGCGGCGGCGCGCCCTCCTCCTCGGTGAACAGCATCGCCGCTTCGAGCGCCCGTCGTTGAGGCGGAGGCAGCGTGTCGAGGATCGGCTCCACACGTTCGCCCAGTAGATCGCCGAGGCCCGCGAACGGCATTTCCGTCTCGACGCTCGCCGGCCTGGCCACCAGCACGAGCTGGGACCGCTCTCGGGCCGCCTCGACGCCTGCACGCCAGAGCGTCGTCTTTCCAATCCCGGCGTCGCCTTCGAGCACGAGCGCCGAGGGGAGTCGCTCCTGATCGAGGAACTCTGCGATCGCCGCGAGCTCGTTGTTCCTGCCGACAATGCCGGCCGCCATATCTCCGTCTAACACACGGCGGTCGTCCGGTCTACCGTGACGCTAGATTCGCTCGGGGACGACGCCGAGCGCCTCGAGCGCCTGGCGGGCGGCTTCCTGCTCCGCGGCCTTCTTGGTCGAGCCCTTCCCGATGCCGAGCTGGGCACCCGCGACGTGGGCGGCGCAGACGAACCTCCGGTCGTGCGGCGGGCCCTCGACCTCGAGCACCGTGTAGTGGACCTGGCGCCCCGACCGGGCGAGCGCCTCCTGGAGCTCCGTCTTGTAGTCCACGTGGCTCGAGCGGGCGTACTCGATCTTCTCCGAGAACGCCCCGACGATGGCCGGCTCGATGCGCTCGAACCCGTGCTCGAGGTAGATCGCGGCGATGGCGGCCTCCAGCACGGCTGCAAGCACGTTCCGGCTTCGGGATATGCGCTGGAGCTCGTCCGGCTGGACGTCTCCGGCATAGTCGAGCAGGCGCTCGCCTAGGCCCAGCTCCTTTGCCACGGCGGCGCAGCTCTGGCGCGAGACGACGTGCGCGCGGATCTTCGCGAGCCTTCCTTCGGACGCGTCCCCGAAGCGGTCGAAGACCGCCCGCGCGATCGCGAGCTCGAGGACGCTGTCGCCGAGGAACTCGAGCCGCTCGTACGACTCCGCGCGGTCCTCCGCCCACGACGCGTGGGTGAAGACCTGCTCGAGCCTGGCGGCCGGCAGCTCGGCAATCAGACGGCCGAGCTCGGCCGGGCCGTCCTGCTGGAGCGTCTCAGCCCTGGTGCGCGATGACGTAGTCGATCGCCTTGCCGACAGTCGTGAGCTCGCGAGCGTCCTCGTCCGGAATCTTGAGCCCGAACTGGTCCTCGAGGTCCATTACGACCTCCACCAGATCGAGCGAATCGGCGCCGAGGTCCTCCTCGAAGGACGCCTCTTCCGTGATCTCGCTCTCCTCGATACCGAGCTTCTCGCTCAGCGCGCCTTTGACCTGCTCGAGAATCTCCTCACGCGAGTTTGCCACCTTGGGACCTCACCTCTCTGCCGTCGGGGTCGTGGAGCGCGCCGATGCTAACACCAATCGCCCTCCTTGCCTCTTCGACACAGCCGACGGCCACCAGCCTCCCGGCCGGCAGAGCCGGCCTCCGGCCCCAACCGCGACGGCTCCTTCGACCTTCCGAGACCAGGTGCCCCAGGCCATTTTCAGGAGGACGCAGCCTCGGAGAGCCGCTCCGCCAGCCGCTCGACGATCCGATGCTCGACGCCGCGCGCGGCGAGACTGATCGCGTTCGCGATCGCAACCCGGGAGCTCGAGCCGTGGGCGATCACCACGAGACCACGGAGCCCGAGGAGGTAACCCCCTCCGTACGTCTCGGGATCGAGGCGCTCGCGCACCCGTCGGGCCCCGGGACGAATGAGGAAACCACCGAGCTTCCCCCGCAGCGACGCGTCGAGCTCGCCGCGAAGCGAAGCGAGAAGGCTTTGAACGGTCCCCTCCAGAGTCTTGAGCGCGACATTGCCCGTGAAGCCGTCGGCGACGAGGACGTCAGCAGCTCCTTCGAGGAGAAGCCGGCCTTCCATGTTTCCCGCGAACCGAAGCGAGCTCCCGCGCAGGAGCTCGTGCGCATCGAGCGTGAGCTGGTTTCCCTTCTCGTCCTCCTCGCCGATGGACAGAAGTCGTATCTCCGGGTCTGCCACGCCGAGGACCTCCTCGGCGAAGACCGCGCCCATGTGGGCGAACTGGAGGAGGTGCTCGGGGCGCGCGTCCGCGTTGGCCCCGGCGTCGATGAGCACGCTCGGGCCACGTCGCGTCGGGATCACGACCGCGATGCCGGGCCGGTGCACGCCGGGTAGCCGGCGGACGTACAGGAGCGCGGCCGCGAGCATCGCACCGGTGTTTCCTGCCGATACGACCGCTTCAGCCTCGCCGTCGGCGACGGCGCGAACGGCGCGAACGAGCGACGAGTCGGACTTGGATCGCGCCGCCTCGACGGCGTGATCGTCCATCTCGATCACGTCCTTTGCCTCCACGAGTCGCACGCCCAGCGTGTCGAGACCTGCAGGTCCGAACAGAACGGGCTCGATCTCGGACGACGCCGCATCCGCCGCACCGGCAACGATCTCCTCCGGGGCGCGGTCGCCGCCCATCGCGTCCACGGCGACCCGAATCATGGATGGAGCGCTACGGGGCCTGGACCCGAAGCGGCTCGACGTCGCGGCCCTTGTACGTCTTGCAGTTCGGGCAGACGTGGTGCGGTCGCTTCGGTTGCCGGCACGTCGGGCAGACCTGGACGCGCGGGACGGAGATCCCGTGCTGTGCGCGGCGCTTGTCGCGCCTCGCCTTCGAGGTTTTCCGCTTGGGGACGGCCATGAGCGGCTGCTGACTATAGCTAAAGCGAGATTTCGCGAGTCGTTGCGACGGCCTCTAGGAACCGACGGTCGTGCGACACGACCACGAACGCCGCGAGAGCGGACTCGAGCTGCTCAGCACCAGGGATCTTCGCGCGACCTGAATCCGCGCGGTCGGATTCCGCGGTCTCGCCCCAGCTACGAGAGCTGGTCGCGCAGCTCGCGGAGAGCAGCCCACCGTGGGTCGGGCTCGCGCTCGGCGTGCTCGTGGGGCTCGACGTTCAGATCCTTTCCGCACACCGGGCAGAGGCCCGCGCAGTCGGGACGACAGAGGATCTGCTCGGGAAGCTCGAGGGCGATCGCGTCACGCGCCCATGCCCCCACATCCAGGTGA
>DATDOS010000015.1:0-15202 GCA_035293125.1 Gaiellaceae bacterium
ATCACCGGCCCGATCACCCTCAGCGCCTGTACGAGGGCGTGGTGAAGCACTCCGAGTGCGACCTCGTCCCCGTCCCAGAATCGGCGCCGCGAGCGGCGGATGTACCAGTTCGAGAGGTCGTCGACGAACGAGTCGAAGGCACGGATCACGTCGACGGTCAGCGTCGACTCGTAGCCGCCGGTTGCCTCCGCGACGAGCTGCTTCGTCCGCTCGACGAGCCATCGATCGAGCGGTAGCTCCGCCTCGACGGCGCCCGGACGGAAGCCGGCGATGTTGCCGTACGCAACGAGGACCGTCACTGAGTTCCAGAGCGTCAGCAACCTGCGCTTGATCTCGTGCGCCGCCCCGAATCCGAAGAGGAGATTCTGGTTCGGAGGCTGGGCGCAGAACTGCCAGCGCATCACGTCCGCGCCCATACGCGCAAACGCGTCCTCGGCCTCGATCATGTTCCCCCAGGAGCCGTGCATCTCGCGCCCGTCCTCGTCCAGCATCTTCTCGTAGCCCAGGACGGAGCGAAACGGCGCCTGGCCCGTCAGCGCCACGGACATGAAGAGCTGCGAGTAGAACCAGAGCCGGATCTGCTCGCGCATCTCGGAGACCCAGTCGGCGGGAAACCACTGCTCCCAGTACGCATGGTCGGGGAGATCGGCGCCGGAGACGCCCGCAGAGGCGCCGGTCGCATAGCCGCCCTTCACCCACTCGGGGCTCTGCCATCCGAGTGTCGAGAAGGGGACGATCCCCGCGTCGAGCCAGACGTCGCCGACTTCCGGGATCCGGCGGACCTCGTCGCCGCACGACCCGCACGCGATGACGACCTGGTCGACCCAGGGTCGATGGAGCTCCTCGAGCCGGTCGAGGCCGGAGACGGCCCTCTCGGCGAGCTCCGACTTCGAGCCGATCACCGTCACATGCCCGCACGAGCACGGGTAGATGGGTAGCGGTAGCCCGAAGTAGCGGCGGCGAGAGATGTTCCAGTCGCCCATGTTGCGGAGCCAGTCGTCCATCCGCTTGCCCATGTACGCAGGCGTCCACTCGACGGTCGCGTTCGCCTCGAGGAGCGCCGGGCGGAGCTCCTCGACCGAAAGGAACCAGTCGTCGGTGATCCGGAAGATCAGGGGGGTGTCGCAACGCCAGCAGTGTGGATACCGGTGAACGATCTGCTCGGCCGAGACGAGCCGGCCACGCTCGGCGAGATCCGCTGTGATCTGGTCGGCGGACTCCACCGTCGTGAGCCCGTGCAACCACCCGAAGTCGTCGTAGAACCGGCCCGAGTCGTCGACCGGCTGGATGACGCGGAGGTCGTGCACCTTCGAGAGCTCGAAGTCCTCGCCCCCGCAGCCCGGCGCGATATGGACGATGCCGGTTCCCTCGTCGAGCGTCACGTCGTCCCAGGGGATGACGCGGTGCTCCGTGCCCTCCACCGCGGAGAGGTGGTCGAACGGACCGACGTACTCGAGCCCGACGAGATCCTCCCCGCGCGCGGTCTTGACGGCAGTCGCCTCGGGTGCGCGGGCGCGGGCGATCCACTCGCCGCCTTCCTGGAGGATGTACTCGGCGTCGGGCTCGACGGCAGCTGCCACATTCGCGGGAAGGGTCCACGGTGTGGTCGTCCAGACGACGAGCGCCTCGCCCGGCCTGTCGCGAAGCGGGAGACGGACGTAGAGCGAGGGATCCGTCTTGTCCTGGTACACGCCGCTCTGCGAGAGCTCGTGCTGCGAGATGGAGGTGCCACAGCGGGGGCACCATTCGGTGGAGCGATGGCCCTTGTAGAGCAGGCCGCGCCCGTGCATCAGCTCGAGGAAGCGCCAGATGTACTCGATGTTCGTGTCGGAGAACGTGAAGTAGTCGTTCCCCCAGTCCATCCACTGGCCGAGACGCTTCGAGCCCCGGGTGAGCTCGGCGGCCGACCAGATCACCTTCTCCCGGCACTTGCGAGCGAACTCGGCGAGGCCGAACTCCTCGATCTCCCGCTTCGAGTTCAGCCCAAGCTCCCGCTCGACCCCGACCTCGATCCAGAGGCCCTGGCAGTCGAAGCCGTTCTGGTAGCGCTGCTCGAACCCGCGGAGCGCCTTGTAGCGCTGGAAGACGTCCTTCAGCGTGCGTCCCCAGGCCGTGTGCACCGCGAGCGCCTTGTTCGCGGTGACCGGGCCGTCGACGAAGCTGAATCGAGGCCCCCCGCGATTCCGCTCGCGGAGCTTCTCGAAGGTACCCTCGCGCTCCCAGAGCTCGAGGATCTCGAGCTCGAGCGCGTTGTGGTCAGGCTTGTCCGGGAGAGGTGGGAACATGCGCGGCACGACGATCTAGTCTAGGGAAGGGTTTCGAGAGCTCCGGCGTTTAGCCTCAAAGCATTCCTCATACCTCGCAGAAAGGATCGAAACACTCAGATGGCAATCGACGTGACAGAGGCGACCTTCGAGCAGGAGGTCCTGCAGAGCGAGACACCCGTGATCGTGGACTTCTGGGCAGAGTGGTGCGGCCCGTGCCACGCGGTCTCGCCCGTGCTCGAGAAGATCGCCGAGGAGCGGAAGGACGAGATCAAGCTCGTCAAGGTCAACATCGACGAGGAGCAAAGCCTCTCGATCAAGTACGGAGTCATGTCGATTCCGACGATGATCCTGTTCAAGGAGGGCCAGCCCGCCGCTGCTGCGGTCGGTGCGCAGCCCAAGTCGGCGCTCGAGCGTTCGCTCGGTCTCGCCGCGTAACTCTCCGACGGGACTTCCGTCGCGAGGGGTAACCTGATAGGAAGCTACTTGCAGGAAGTTTTGTTCGAGGCTTCCCCCTCCCCCTCCCCTACCGAAGGGCCGGAATACCGGCCCTTCGGTGCGTCCGGGGCTACGTGCCCGAGGCCCACGCGCGCAGACACGGTGCGAGCCAGTGAAAGGCCAGCTCACCGTCCGCCGGGAGAGCGTCCCGCGGAAACCAGCGAAGCTCGGAGACGTCGTCCGCGGGGCTCGGCTCGCCTCCGACGATCGTCGCCTCCCAGACGAGGTTGAGCACCGCCGTCGCGTCCGGCCCGTCGCCGTAGGTGTCCATGAAGATACCGGCGAAGTCGCCGACCTCGACCTCGAGGCCGGTCTCCTCGAGCAGCTCGCGACGCAGACCCGCCACGGGGTCCTCGCCCTCTTCGAGAAACCCACCCGGCGCGTCCCAGAGTCCCTGGTCCGGTTCGAATGCGCGGCGGGCGAGAAGAACGCGACCGGCGTCGTCGAGGACGAACGCCGACGCAGTCGGCGCAGAGCTCGCGTAGTGCACGAATCCACAAGCCGCGCAGGTGACCCGGCCGTCGTCGTGCTGGAGGGACGATCCGCACCGCGGGCAATGCCGCCATCCGTGGAGCACGGCCACGTGGGTACCGTACCCGCGTGTCTCCACGACACGTTCCCGCCTCGGTAACGGAGCTCGCGCGCGTGGGGCTCTTCGCGGAGCTGCCCGGAGAGACGCTCGGAAAGCTCGCCGACCGGATGCGACGCGATGAGGTCGCAGCCGGGACGGTGCTCATCCGAGAAGGCGAACCGGGCGATCGGTTCTACCTGCTGCTGTCAGGTGTCGCGGGTGTTTCGCAGTCCTCGATCGGCGACCGGCGCATCCTGCGCGCCGGCGAGTTCTTCGGCGAGGTCGCGCTGACGATGCACGTCTCCAGAACCGCGACGGTGACGGCGATGACGCCGTGCGTCGTGGCGAGCTGCGATGCCGCCACGTTCGACGAGCTCGTGCGGCCGCTCTTCGCCGACGACGGGTAGGGGGTCAGGTCTTGCATCGTGCACGTCAGTGCGACGATGCAAGACCTGACCCCAGCTCGGCCAACACAGCATCCGACAACGTGGGCCAGGCTTCCTTCGCCCACGCGCCGAACTCGCGGGTCGTGAGTGCCGCGCACACGACGACGGGATCGGGATCCACCCAGAGAAACGTCCCTGACCCGCCGAAGTGGCCGAAGGCCCGCCGCGACGCCTTCGAGCCCATCCACGACGGTGTGGGAGTGTTGAGCTGCACGCCGAGCCCCCAGTCGAGCGGATCGAACCGCCCGAGGTCCGGCAGCACGCCGGCGAGCCCAGGGAACTGAACACTCGTCATCTCGGCGAGCGTCTCGGGGGCGATGAGCGTGGGCCGGAGCAACTCGCGGCCGAGCGCGAGCACGTCCTCGAGCGACGCGCGCATCCCCGAGCCGGGATCACCGTGCGGGTCGAGGCCGATGCCGAGCGGCACGCACACCGCCGCCTGCACGTAGTCGGCGAACGGCATCTCCGCACGAGCGGCAACGTGGGCGGCAAGTGCACGGAAGGCCTCGTTCGAGTAGATCCGCCGCCGCCCCGGAGACGAGATCGGCGTCGTCCCCTCGAACGGCAGACCGGATGCGTGCGCGAGCAGGTGCCGAACCGTCGATCCGGATGGCCCGGCCGGCTCGTCGAGATCGACGACGCCCTCCTCCGCGGCGACGACCACTGCGAGCGCGACTACGGGTTTCGAGACCGAGGCCAAGCGTACGGCGCGCGCGCGGTCGCCGCGCGTTGTGACGGCGCCACCCAAATCGATGAACCCCGCCGCGGCGAACGCAACTGGCCATTCGTCGATCTGGCGAAGTGCCTGCACGTCGCGCGATACTAGTGCGGCGATGGAGCGGCGCCTCATCTCGGGGACGGGAGCGTACGAACCGATAGTCGGCTACTCGCGCGCGGTCGTCGCCGGCGACAGAGTGCACGTCTCGGGAACAGCGGCGAACCCGCCGGACGGCTCGCCTCCGCCCGAGGACATCTACGACCAGACTCTCCTCTGCCTCGAGCTCATCGGCACCGCGCTCGAGAAGGCGGGAGCGAGCCTTGAGCAGGTGGTGCGCACGCGCGTGTACCTCACGGATCCCGCCGACTTCGACGGCTTCGCGCGCGCCCACGCGAAGGTCTTCGGCGAGGTCAGGCCTGCCAACACGACCGTCCTCGCCGGTCTCTTCGACCCCGCGTGGAAGGTGGAGATCGAGGTCGAAGCGGTGATCTCTTGAGCTCCGAGAACGGTAGCAAGCAGGCGTTCCCGCCCTCGATCACGGGGGACGCCGGCTACCCGGTTGGGAGCGTCCTCGACCACGCGTTCGGCAAAGGCGATCCGTACACGCTCGGCGTCGAGGAGGAGTACCAGCTCCTCGACTGCGAGACATTCGACCTGGTTCAGCACATCGAGACGATGCTCGAGGCGGTCACCGGGCACGAGCTCGAGGCACGGATCAACGCCGAGCTCATGCAGTCCGTGCTCGAGATCTCCACACCGGTGTGTCACAACGCAGGCGACGTCATGCGCTGGTTGACGAAGCTGCGCGGGTACGTCACGGAGATCGCCAACGAGAAGGGCACGCGCGTGGGCTCCGCGGGAACACACCCGTTCAGCCTCTTCGAGCGACAGCGGATCACCGCGAAGGACCGCTACCGGGCGCTCATCGACCAGCTGCAGTACGTCGCCCGTCGGGAGCTCATCTTCGGGATGCACGTGCACGTGGCGGTGGACGATCCCGAAAAGGCGGTGAAGGTGGTCAACGGCCTTCTCCCGCAGCTCGCGCCGCTGCTCGCGCTCTCTGCGAGCTCGCCGTTCTGGCGCGGCGAGCCGACCGGGCTGGCGTCGAGCCGGCAGATGGTCTTCTCCGCCTTCCCGCGCTCCGGGCCGCCGCCGCGTTTTCGCGACTACGCGGACTACGCGGAGGTCGTCGGCCAGCTCGAGCGCTCTGGTTGCATCGCCGACTACACGCACATCTGGTGGGACATCCGCCTCCACCCGCGCCTCGGCACGGTGGAGATCCGCATCTGCGACGCGGTGACCCGGGTCGAGGACGCAGTCGCGATCGCCGCTTACTGCCAGGCGCTCGTGAAGCAGCTGTGCGAGCGCTACGACGCCGGGCTCGAGATCCCGTCCTACCACCGGATCCTGACGAGCGAGAACAAGTGGCTCGCCGCCCGCTACGGGCTCGAGGCGCCGCTGATGGATCTCGCGAGCGGGAAGCGGAACCGTGTGCCCGTCGCCCGGCTGATCCGGCGCACGATCGGTGAGATCAGGCCGCATGCGCGCGAGCTCGGGTCCGAGCGCGAGCTCGAGGGGATCCTCGAGATCCTCGCCCGGGGCTCGAGCTCCGACCGCCAGCTTCGGATCTACACCGCAAACGGCGACATCGTCGAGGTCGCACGCGAGATCGCGGACGCCACGGAGAGACTTCCCGCGCCTGTCGAGGCGTAGATGATCGAAGCCGGCGACCGCGTCCCCGCCGTCCAGGTCTGGACCGCGCCACGCGAGGAACCGCGGCCGCTGCGCCAGGTGCTCGGCGCCGGCTACGCGCTGCTCTGCTTCTACCTCTGGGACTGGTCGCCCACCTGAACGAACGAGCTCGTGCTCCTGCGGGACAGGGGCGACGACCTCGCGGCGGTGGGAGTGCGGCCGCTCGCGATCTCCCGCGACTCCCCCTGGTCGCATGCGGCCTGGGCGCAGACACTCGGTGTGGACGTGCCGCTTCTCTCGGACTGGAACGGCGAGGCTACGCGAGCGTTCGACGTGGCGATCGAGCCTCGGGGGATGCTGGACGTCGCCGCGCGCTCGGCGTTCCTGATCGAGGACGGCGAGACGATCGTGGCCGCGTGGATGCTCGGCGGCGAGCTGCCCGACCTCGACGCCGTGATCGCAGCCGCGCGGCCCCTGTAGCGCTGCGGGGAAAGCCGCAGCCTGGGAGCAGGTTTCCCCGATGCGTAGCCTGCGGGGCAGGCCCTAGCCTCGGCGCATAGGAACTGCAGTCTCCGAGGAGGTTGCGATGGCCACCGCGAAGGAGGCCGATCTGGCGGGGCCCGGGATCGGCAGCTACGAGGAGCTCGACCGGATCCTGCCTGCGGACTACACACCGCTTCTAGAGCCCCGGGAGACGATGGAGGCGCTCTACGCCGCGAAGCGGCTGATCGAGGACCGCCTCTGCGAGGAGCTGAACCTGACCATGGTGCAGGTGCCGCTCGTCGTCGACGCGGGCAGCGGGGTCAACGACTACTTCCTCGACCACGACCACTCGGCCTACGTCGACCAGTGGGACTGGGAGAGGGCGATCACGGCCGAGCAGCGGACTCTCGAATACCTGACAGAGACGATGCGCTCGATCTGGAAGGTGCTCAGAGAGGCCGAGGCCCTCCTCCACGAGCGCTGGCCGACGCTCGCCGACTCACGCTACCCGGCACTCCCAGACGAGCTGGCCTTCATCCACGCGGAGGACATCCTCGACGCCTACCCCGACCTCCCGCGCAAGCAGCGCGAGACGGCGATCCTCCGGGAGCACCCCGCGAGCTTCATCTACGGGATCGGCTGGCCGCTCGCGGACGGGTTGCCCCACGAGCTACGCGCTGCCGACTACGACGACTGGTCGACCGAGACGCTCTCCGCGGACGGTCGGCCGATGCACGCACGGCCTGAACGGCGACATCCTCGTCTGGAACCCAGTCACTCGCCGCCGCCACGAGCTCATGTCGGGAGGGATCCGCGTCACGAAGGAGTCGCTCGTCCGGCAGCTCGAGCTCTCGGGCCAGCTCGACTTCCTCGAGCTCGCTTACCACCAGGCGATCTTGAAGGACGAGATCCCGCTCTCGATCGGGGCCGGGATCGGTCAGTCTCGGACGATGATGCTCCTCCTGCGCAAGGCGCATCTCGGAGAGGTGAGCGTCAGCGTCTGGCCCGAGGTGCTCAGAGAGATGTGCGCCCGCCGTAACATCCACGTCCTCACGTAGGGAGGCGACAGCCGCTGAATCCCACGATCACGCTCGGCCGGATCGCCGGCGTCAAGATCGGCCTCAACTGGAGCTGGGCGATCGTGTTCGCGCTGATCGCCTGGTCGCTCGCCTCCGCCGTCTTCCCCGAGCAGAACCCCGGCCTCTCGAAGGGCATGTACGTGGCGATGGCGGTCGTCGCCGCGCTGCTCTTCTTCGGCTCGCTCCTCCTGCACGAGCTCGGTCACGCTGTCCAGGCCCGTCGCGAGGGGATGGAGATCGAGGGAATCACTCTCTGGCTCTTCGGCGGCGTCGCCCGCTTCAAGGGCGAGTTCCCGAGCGCCGGGGCGGAGTTCCGGATCGCGATCGCCGGCCCACTCGTGACGCTCGTCGTCGGCACCGCCTGTGTCCTGGTCGCCGCGCTCGCCCATCCGGGTGAGGCGATCGACGGCGTCGCGGCGTGGCTCGGCTACATCAACCTCTTCCTGCTCGCCTTCAACCTGCTCCCGGCGCTGCCCCTGGACGGCGGTCGCGTGTTGCGGTCGGCGCTCTGGGCCGGCAGGCACGACTTCGCACAGGCAACGACGATCGCAACGGGGATCAGCCGCGGATTCGCCTTCCTGATGATCGGCGGCGGGGTCTTTCTCTTCATGGTGGAGGGCGCGTTCAGCGGCGCCTGGCTCGCCTTCCTCGGCTGGTTCTTGCTCGCAGCGGCAAGCTCGGAGGCGCGCTACCTCGCCGTTCGAGAGGTGCTTTCGGGGTTGCAGGTGCGCCACCTCATGGTCCCCCGCCCCGTGACCGCACACCCGGAGCAGACGCTCGGCGAGTTCATGGACGCCGTTGCCGGAGTCGCCCGCTTCACCTCGTACCCCGTCGTTCGCGCCGGGGACGTGCTCGGGGTGCTCCCGCTCCGCCGCGTTCTCGAGACGCCTCGCACCGACTGGGACGAGCGGCGCGTGAGCGAGCGCATGGTTCCGCGGGCCGAGGTTCCGGTGCTTCGCGAGGACGACGACGCTCTCGCTGCGCTTTCCGAGCTCGGCACGGACGATCTCCACAGAGGGCTCGTCCTCGACGAGGATGATCGCCTCGTCGGGTTCATCTCGATCACGGACATCGTTCGGCTCCTCTCCGCACCTCGCTGAGACGAGTCGAAGCGAGTCTCGCCTTACATGCCCATCGCGTGGTACCCGGCGTCCACGTACAGCGTGGTCCCGGTCACGTTGCTCGCATCGTCCGAGAGGAGATACGCGGCTGCGGCACCGCAGTCGTCCGCCTCGATCGCCCGATGGAGCGGCGCGCGCTCCTCGAACATCGCCTCCATCGTCGTGAAGCCGGCGATCGAGCGGGCGGCAAGCGTGCGAACCGGGCCCGCGGAGATCGCGTTCACGCGGATGTTCTTGGATCCGAGGTCCCAGGCGAGGTAGCGGACGGAGGAGTCGAGCGCCGACTTGGCGACACCCATCACGTTGTAGTGCGGCACCGCACGCTCGCCACCCAGGTAGGTCATCGTGACGATCGAGCCGCCGCCGCGCACTTCCATCAACGGCTCTGCGGCGCGCGCGCAGGCCACGAGCGAGTATGCGCTGATGTCGAGGGCGAGCCAGAAGCGGTCGCGCGGCGTGTCGGTGAAGCGCCCCTCGAGATCCTCGGCCGCTGCGAACGCGACCGAGTGCACGAGGATGTCGAGCCCACCGCCGAAGGTGTCGGCGACCTCCGCGAAGACCCTCGCAACGTCGTCGTCGGAGCGGACGTCGCATTCCGTTACCAGCGGGCTCGAGACGGTCTCGGCCAGGTCGCGGACGCTCTTCTCGATCCGCTCGCCCTGGTACGTGAACGCGACCTGGGCTCCTTCGCCGGCGAGCCTGCTCGCGATCGCCCACGCGATCGAGCGCCGGTTCGCGACCCCGAGAACCAGAGCATGTTTTCCCTCGAACCTGCCGGCCACGCGGCGATCCTAATCGCTAGGCTCGCGCACCATGGTCGGGGAGCGAATCGCGGTGGTCACCGGAGCGTCTTCGGGGATAGGCGAGGCGACGGCCCGCGAGCTCGCACGACGCGGCTGGCGGTGCGTGCTGCTGGCGCGGCGCGCCGACCGGCTCGAGGCACTCGCTGCGGAGATCGGTGGAGAGTGGGAGGTGTGCGACGTTCGCGACCGCGCGCAGGTCGACGAGGTCGCCGCCCGGGTACTCGACCGGCACGCCGCAGTGTCGCTGCTCGTCAACAACGCCGGGGTTCCAGGCCGAGGATCGTTCGTCTCCACGTCGCCCGAGACCGTGGAGCGCGTGCTCGAGACGAACTACCTCGGAGGCGTCTGGTGCTCCCGGGCCTTCCTGCCCGGTCTCCGTGCCGCAGCGGCGTCCGGCGGCTCGCACGTGGTGAACGTGGTCTCGATCGCGGGAACGGTCGCCTTCGCTCCCGCCGGGCCCTATGCGGCGGCGAAGCACGCCCAGCTCGCGTTCTCGCGGTCGCTCGCGGCAACGCTTCGCGCCGAGGGCATCCAGGTGCACTCGGTCCTCCCCGGTTTCGTGGAGACGGAGGGCTTCAAGCCCCGCACGACGTTGCAGAGCTCGCTGATGCGTCGCTTCGTCATCGACTCCGAGGACGTGGCGCGCGCGATCGTCGAGGCCGTCGAGAAAGGGAAGCGAGAGATCACCGTTCCCTGGTTTCCCTACCGCTTCGTCTCGATGTTCCAGGCGCTCTTCCCCGGAGTGCTCGCGCGCCTCGTCGGGCGGTACGGCTACCGCCCCGGCGTTCACGACTGAGGCCTACGGCCCGGATTTCCGGGCGACGTACCAGCCGATCTCGACCTCGTACGGGGCGGCCGGTGCCGGCCCGCGAATACGAACACGGTCGTCGTCCGATACTCCGGCGAGGTCGAGGCGCTGCTCGGGATCGATCCGCTCGTGCGTCACCTCGGACGTGAGGAGAACGAGATCGTTCGCGTCGAGGTACCCGCGAATGTCGGCGTCCGGAAGGAGCCGTTGGTGGGTCGGGTCGCGGAGTCGCTCGAACCGGTCCATCTCCAGGCTCCGGAGCGGGTCGACCGACCCGAGCTGGTCGACGATGAACAGTCGTCCGCCGGGGCGAGTCACGCGCGCGAGCTCCGACACCGCGAGCTCGGGACGGCGCACGTGGTGGAGCACGCGATGGCAGCCCGCGATGTCGAAGGTGGCATAACCGAACGGAAGCGACATCACGTCACCTTCGGTGAACCGAACGTTCGCAGGGGCGACTGCCCGCCCGGCGTCGAGGTACTCCGCTCTCGGATCGACACCGTCGACCTCCGCGACGTGCGGGGCGAGCGCAAACGCCAGCGTCCCGGTGCCGCAGCCCGCGTCGAGAGCTGCCTCCGCCCCCGTGAAGGGCCCGAGCAGCCGCCGCACCCTGTCCGCAAGATCAGACGCGCGATCCTCTTGCAGCGCGAGCCTCAGGTCGATGCTCACGGGGACGCCCCTTCGCTTCCAACCGAGCGCGCCAATGCCAACGCCTCCTCGCGTGTCGAGATCGTGCCCGCTGCCCGTTCCTCGTCGATGAGAGCGAGGATACGTCCGATTTCCGGTCCGGGCGCCAGACCGAGCTCGTCGCCACGCACGAGAGGCTCCGCCGGATCGGCGCGGCGGGCGGCTTCGACGACCCCGGCGAGCTCGGCGGCACCGACGAACACGAGCGCGTCGAGTGCCCAGGGCTCGGTCTCCCGTCGAAAGCGATGGATCGCCCGAGGAGAAGGATCGTCCGGCCGCCGAGCGCGCAGAAGCGTAGCGGCGTAGCGGCGGAGATCATTCGAGATCGGGAGTCTCGTGAGCTTCTCCCGGAACACCGCGACGAGCCGGAAGTCGGGATCGTTCAGGGCATCGAGCGGGCCGTCGAGTGCGCCGCCGAGCGGCTCGAGCATCCCGACGTCGCCCAGGCGCCTGTACCCGGACGGCGAGAGCCGGCGGAGCTCCGCGAGTATGCGCTCTCCCGCTGGACGCGTGACGAGGGGAGCGGAGGCACGAAGGAGCGCCTCCGTACGCTCGTCCATGCGGAAACCGAGCTCGTCCTCGAGCCGGACCGCGCGAAGGAGACGAAGCGGGTCGTCGAGGAACACCATCTCCGAGACCGCCCGGATGACACCCTTCGCGAGATCCGCGCGGCCGTCGTGCGGATCGCACGGAGCGCCCGTGCCCACCCGGACCGCGATCGCGTTGAACGTGAAGTCGCGCGACGCGAGATCGGCCGCGATGCCGTTCGGAAGGGGTGTGAAGTCGACCGTCTGCGCGGTTCCTTCGGCGACGACGCGCCAGGCGCCGTGGCGCTGGGAGAGAGGGAATGCCGCACCGCCGAAGCGGCGCGCGTAGCGGTACGCGGTCTCTCGTGGATTGCGGCAGGCGACGTCGACGTCGAGCACCGGACGGCCGAGGAGCTGGTCGCGTACGGCACCGCCCACGATCCACGCCTCCTCGCCCTCGAGCACCTCGCCGACGCGCTCATCCATCTTTCGCCACTCGCCGCGCCCTCCCGGAGCGGGTGTTGAGACCTGTCGCGATCTCGTACGCGATCGTGTCCGCAACGCGCGCGTGATCCTCGATCAGGATCCCGTCTCCCACGAGCGTTACAGGTGTTCCGGCTGGGAGCTGGTGGTCCAGCTCGACCGCGAGTGCGTCCATCGAGATCGTTCCGACGACACGGCGGCGCTCCCCTTCGACGAGCACTTCGGTGCCCGTCATGTCGCGACGGAAGCCGTCCGCGTAGCCGACGGGAACGATTCCGATCCACGTCGGCCGGTCAGCGACGAAGCGACGTCCGTACCCCGTGCTCTCACCAGGCGCGAGCTGCTTTACCAGAGCGAGATACGACTCCCAGCGAAGCGCAGGCTCGAGCCCGTCCGCAACGGGATCGGTGCCGAACGGCGAGATCCCGTAGAGGGCGATGCCACAGCGAACCGCGTCGAAGCGGGCCTCGGCGTAAAGCAGCGTGGCCGCACTGTTCGCGAGGTGCCGGGTGAGCGAGTCGAGCCTCGCCGTGGCCTCCTTGAAGCGCTCGACCTGAAGGTGCGTGAACGCCGGGTCGGACTCCGCCGAGGCGAGATGGCTCATGACAGCGACCACGTCACGCCCCGGCGCCGGCAGCTCCGAGAGCCCCCAGCGCCCCATTCCGGTGTCGAGCTTGAGGTGGACCCGAACGCCTTCGGGCACGCGCCCGTCCGCGGCGACGACCTCGAGCCGTGCGGCCCGTGCCTCGCCGAGCTCACGCTCAGAGACTGGCCCCATGACGATGACCCGGGCGTTCCGCAACGCCGCACGGAGATGGAGCGCTTCGGGGAGCGTCGCGACGCAGAGCGCCGACGCTCCGCCGTCCAGCGCCGCGCGGGAGACGTCGACCGCGCCATGGCCGTATCCCTCCGCCTTGACGACCGCCCACAGCTCCGCCCCGCCCGCGGCGCGCAGCAGCGTCTCGGCGTTGCGCCGGATCGCCCCGAGATCGACGGTGAAGCAGGAGCGCTCCATGCAGTCATTCTCCGCGATCGCTGCGCGCCAGTGCGCGGGAAGCGAAGTTCCAGGAACCGACCGACCTGCTACCCGCGCGGTGCGGACGAGCGCTCGCAGCGAGTAATGCTTCCGCCACCTCCGCCGGAGGTGCACATGTCGCGTCCAGTACCTCCGTCGAGAATGTCGGCGCCCCTGCCGCCGTTGAGCGAGTCATTCCCGGCGCCTCCGTTCAAGGCGTCGTCGCCGTCGCCGCCGAGCAGGCGGTCATTCCCCCTCCCTCCGTTCATGTCGTCGTCGCCCGCCCCGCCGTCGACGATGTCGGCACCGTCCTCCCCGAAGACGTCGTCGTCCCCGCCGCGGCCCCGCAAGATGTCATTGCCCGGTCCTCCGCGAAGCACGTTCGGCCCCGTGCCGCCATGGAGATGGTCGGCGCCCCTGCCGCCGAGGACGTTCTCGATGCCGAAGAGCACATCCGTGCCGTCGCCTCCCGTCGCGTATGCCTTCGTCATGCCGATGTCCACGTTCAGTGGGGTCGTCACTCCTGAGAAATCCACGGTGTCAACGCCAGTACCGCCGTCGAGTACGTCGTTGCCGCCCTCCGCGCCTCGGTCGTCGCCCACGCTAACCCCGATGCCGCCATCCAGGAGGTCGTCGCCGTCCTCACCTCGAAGGCGATCGTTCCCCGCCTCGCCCTCGAGCACGTCGTCCCCCGAGCCTCCCGCCAGCGCGTCGTTCGCATCGCCTCCGGACAGGACGTCGTCCCCGGCCTCACCCTCGAGTGCGTCGTCACCGCTGCCTCCCCGTACCGCATCGTTCCCGCTGCCCGCCTGGACCGCGTCCGAGCCCGCGTCGCCGTCGAGGACGTCGTCGCCCGCTCCGCCGTTGAGCACGTCGTCACCGCCACCACCGGCGATGACGTCGTTCCCCGTCTCACCCGAGAGCGTGTCGTTTCCGTCACCGCCGTCGAGGTTGTCCTCCTCGTCCCCGCCGAGTAGCGTGTCCGCGCCCGCGGAGCCGTTGAGCACGTCGCTGCCGTCTCCTGCGAGGATCGTGTCGTCGCCGGCGTCGCCGTGGAGCCGGTCGTTCGCGGCATTGCCATTGATCCGGTCGGAGCCGTCGCCGCCGCGGATCTCGTCGTTCGAGTCGCCGCCGTTGAGCGTGTCGTCGCCCGCTTCCCCGAGCAGCGTGTCGATTCCGTCCTCGCCGCTCAGCGTGTCGTCGCCCGAGCCGCCGCGCATCGTGTCGTTGCCCGAATCGCCACGCAGCGTGTCGGCGCCCTCGCCGCCCTCCATGATGTCGTTGCCGTCTCCTCCGCCGAGCGTGTCGTCGCCGTCGCCACCGGTGAGCTCGTCCGCGCCGGTCCCGCCCTGGAGCTCGTCGTTGCCGGCGCTACCCTGGAGCACCACCGGAGTCGTGAATGGGCCACCGGTGCCCCCGCTGCCGAGCGCGGAGACCTGGTCGTCGCCGCCGCCCGCCTGGACGACAACCGACTCGACGTTGACGATCGCGACGTCGGCGTCGTCGTCCCCGTTGAGGTTGATACCGACCGTGCCGAGGTCGAAGCCGTCCGCGCCCGCAGTCCCGACGATCACGACAACGTCGTTCAACGCCCCCAGGTCGGCGCGCAACTCGATCTCGGATGTGCCCGTCGTCTCGGTGGTCAGCCCTGGCGCGAAAGGCCCGCCGGTGAGGTCGATGACGAGCGTCTCGGTGCCCGTAACCGTGCCCGCCGTCGTGATCAGGTTCGTGTTGAGGGTCGTGGCGGCTCCGCACGCCGCGCCGTTCATAGTGATCGCGGTTCCCGAAACGGCGAGAGTGACAGTGTCGTTCGCGGCGTAGGTGACCGTCATGGTCGACCCGGCAAAGGCGCACGTGGCCGCGGCGGCGGGAGCGGGAAGGAGCAGCGCCAGCAGCAGGGACGAGGTGAAAGCGACGGGTATGAGGCGTCGAAGGCGCATTCGACCGGGCCGGTTGCGACCATAGTCCACGTGACGGCCGGCATAAACATGCGTTGACTACTGGTGT
>DATDOS010000016.1:0-17719 GCA_035293125.1 Gaiellaceae bacterium
ATCGGCGAGGGGCTCTCCGACCGCCTCGAGGCGCTCCTGGGCGGCATCGAGCAGAGGCCGACCGGGACACCGGCTCAGGTCGAGCTCCCGCCCGACACGTCGCCGGTCCTCCTGCATACGAAGGCCTCGGAGCAAGCGCACCTCATCCTCGGCGTGCGCGGCTATCCGATTGGCCATCCGAACCGCTACGCGCTCCAACTCCTCGCGGTGGTGCTCGGCGGCGGGATGTCGTCGCGCCTCTTCACCGAGGTGCGGGAAAAGCGCGGACTCGCGTACTACGTCCACGCGGCGAACAACTCGTACACCGACACCGGCACCTTCTACTCAGGCGCAGGAGTCGACGTCGACCGCGTCGACGAGGCCGTCACGACGATCCTCGGGGAGTTGCGCAAGATCGCGGGAGAGCCCGTGCCCGCCGACGAGCTCGAGAAGGCGCGCGGCTACGCGAAAGGGCGGTTCGTGCTCCGCCTCGAGAGTCCGCAGGGAACGATCCAGTACGGTCTCCGCCGCGAGGTGCTCGAAGGCGAGATCGAGGAGCCAGACGAGCTCCTCCGGCACCTCGACGAGGTGACCGTCGAGGACGTCCAGCGTGTCGCGCGCGACCTCTTCGAGGACAAGCGGCTGTACCTGGCGCTCGTGGGGCCGTTCGACGACCCGGCCCGCTTCGAGAGGCTGCTCGCCGCGTGAGCGACGAGCGCGAGCTTCTCCGACGTACCGCGGAGCTCGCTGCCGACTTCCTCGACACGCTCGACGAGCGCCCTGTCTTCCCGTCGACGCCGGTCGAGGAGCTCGGCGCGGCACTCGGAGGACCGTTACCCGACGCTCCGTCCGACCCGCTCGAAGTCGTGGAGCTGATGGCGCGTGAGGTCGACCCTGGTGTCGTCGCGACCGCCGGGCCTCGGTACTTCGGATACGTCACGGGAGGAGCCTTGCCCGCTGCGCTCGCAGCTGACTGGCTCACGTCCGTGTGGGATCAGTGCGCGGGGTTCAGCGTGCTCGGCCCTTCGGCGTCAGTCGTCGAGGAGATCGTCGGAGACTGGCTGAAGGATCTCTTCGGGCTACCGCGTCACGCGTCGTTCGCGCTCACGACCGGGTGCCAGATGGCGCACGTCACGGCGCTCGCGGCTGCGCGGCACGAGGTTCTCGCTCGCAGGGAGTGGGATGTCCGTGAGCGCGGGCTGGCCGGATCGCCTCCGATCACCGTGGTGGCAGGAGCGCAACGGCACGTGACCGTCGATCGCGCGCTCCGGTTGCTCGGGATCGGCGGTGCCCAGATCGCCGTCGTCGCGGCTGATGACCAGGGAAGGATGGAGCCCGAGGGTCTGCGGACCGCGCTCTCGCGCGTCGAGGGCCCCACGATCGTCTGCGCACAAGCGGGCGAGGTGAACACCGGTGCGTACGACCCGTTCAGCGAGATCGTCGAGATCGTCTCGCCGACGGAGGCGTGGCTGCACATCGACGGCGCATTCGGCCTCTGGGCGGCCGCGAGCCCGGGCCGGCGCCATCTGCTCGAAGGTGTCGGCGACGCCGATTCCTGGGCGGCCGACGGGCACAAATGGCTCAACGTGCCGTACGACTGCGGGCTCGTCTTCTGCGCGAATCCCGCCGCCCACAACGCCGCGATGACAGCGCGCGCCGCGTACTTCGAGGGTGCCGGCGAGTGGGCGAGAGACGCCTTCGACTGGACGCCGGAGTCGTCCCGGCGGGCTCGAGCGTTCACGGTCTACGCCGCGCTTCGGTCGCTCGGTCGTCAGGGAGTCGCCGACCTCGTGGATCGGTGCTGCTCCCGTGCGCAGGAGTTCGCGGCCCAGATCTCGGGGCTCCCCGGGTGCACGGTGCTCAACGACGTCGTGATCAACCAGGTCCTCTTCCGCTGCGCCGACGACGAGACCACGAACGCCGTGCTCGCACACGTGCAAGCGAGCGGCGAGGCGTGGATGGGCGGCACGACGTGGGACGGTCGCTCTGCGATCCGCGTCTCCGTCTCCAACTGGCGGACGACCGAGGAGGACATCCGTCGCACGGTCGCCGCGTTCGCGCGCGCTGTAGCGACGCTCGGCTGAGCGCTTACTCCTCCGCCGGCTGTGCGACCGCGCGGTCGTGGATCTCCGCCACGACTGCCGGATCCGCGAGCGTCGTCGTATCACCGAGCGGCCGGTCTTCGGCCACGTCGCGCAGCAGCCGCCGCATGATCTTCCCCGAGCGGGTCTTCGGCAGCTCCGGCGTGAAGACGATGTTCGCCGGCTTCGCGATCGGCCCGATCTTCACGGCGACGTGGTTCCGAAGCTCTTCGAGGCGCTCGACGGAACCCTCCTCCCCGCCCTTCAGCGTCACGAAGGCGACGATCGCCTGCCCCGTCAGCGCGTCCGTCCGCCCGCAGACCGCCGCCTCGGCCACGCTCGAGTGGTCGACGAGCGCGGACTCGACCTCGATCGTCGAGATGCGGTGGCCCGACACGTTCATGACGTCGTCCACCCGGCCGAGGAGCCAGAAGTCGCCGTCCTCGTCGATTCTGGCGCCATCTCCGGCGAGGTACATCCCGGGGAAGCGCTCCCAGTAGGTCGCGCGGTAGCGCGTATCGTCCCCGTAGATTCCTCGCAGCATCGCCGGCCACGGCCTTTTCAAGACGAGGTAGCCGCCCCCGCCCGGGCCGACCTCCTGGCCGCGGTCGTCGACGACGCCGGCGTCGATGCCCGGGAACGGCTTCGTCGCCGACCCCGGCTTGGTTGTCGTGACCCCGGGGAGAGGCGTGATCAGGATCATCCCCGTCTCCGTCTGCCACCAGGTGTCGACGATAGGTATCCGGTCGGCGCCGATGTGCTCGCGGTACCAGATCCACGCCTCGGGGTTGATCGGCTCCCCGACGGTCCCGAGCAGCCGGAGCGAGGAGAGGTCGTGCTGGGCCGCGTATTCCGGCCCCCACTTCATGTGGGCGCGAATCGCGGTGGGCGCCGTGTAGAGGACCGTCACCCGGTAGCGCTCGACGATGTCCCACCAGCGGTCCTTGTCCGGGAAGTCGGGCGTACCTTCGTACAGGACGCTGGTCGCCCCGTTGCAGAGCGGCCCGTAGACGATGTAGCTGTGGCCGGTGACCCAGCCGATGTCGGCCGCGCACCAGAAGACGTCGGTCGCGGGCTTCAGGTCGAAGATGTAGTGGTGCGTCGCCGCAATCCCGACGAGGTAGCCGGCGGTGGTGTGCGCGATTCCCTTCGGCTTGGCGGTCGTTCCGCTCGTGTAGAGGAGGTAGAGGAGGTCTTCCGAGTCCATCGGCTCGCACGGGCAGCTCGCCGGGTCCGATGACTGACCCTCGACGAGTTGCGACCACGTGAGGTCCCG
Source organism: Gaiellaceae bacterium (assembly GCA_035293125.1). GTDB lineage: Bacteria > Actinomycetota > Thermoleophilia > Gaiellales > Gaiellaceae > GMQP-bins7. The sequence goes on from DATDOS010000016.1 coordinate 3,337, forward strand.
TCCCTCCTGCATCGGAACCTCGGCGCGGGTCCGTTGGCCGACGACGACCTTCTTCACTCCGGGACACGACTCGAGCGCCTCGTCCGCGTTTCGCTTCAGCGGGACGATCTGCCCCCGGCGCCAGCTCTCGTCCTGGGTGAGAAGGACCTCGCAGCGCATGTCGTTGAGCCGGTCCGCGAGCGACTCCGCCGAGAAGCCCCCGAAGACGACCGTGTGGGGCGCGCCGAGCCGGGCACACGCCAGCATCGCAACGGGAAGGCCGGGGCCCATCCCCATGTAGATCCCGACCGCCGTGCCCTTCCCCACTCCCAGCGCGCGCAGGCCGTTGGCGGCCCTCACCACCTCGTCGAGGAGCTGCGCGTAAGTGATCGCCGCGCGCTCGCCCACGGGCTCGCCCTCGTAGTAGTAGGCCACGCGATCCCCCAGACCCGCCTCCACATGGCGGTCGAGGCAGTTGTACGCGACGTTGATCTTCCCGCCCGTGTACCACTTCGCGTACGGGAGCTCCCACTCGAGGAGCGAGGTGAACGGCTCGAACCAGGTGACGCGCTCGCGACCCTCCCTTTCCCAGAACTCCTCGAACGGGATGTCGTAGATCTCGGCCGTCGCGTTCGCCTGCGCCGAGAACTCCGGAGGCGGTGGATAGCGGCGTTCTTCGAGGAAGAGCGTGTCGATGGCCTTCTCGCGCTCCTCGCCGGCGTCGCGAGAGTGTGGCTCCATCGTCAGACCTCCAGGTCGTAGGGGCAATTCGTCAGGAGCTCGTACCCGTCGTCCGTCACGTGCAGCAGATCCTCCACACGCACGCCGCCGAAGCCGTGGCGGTAGAGGCCGGGCTCGATCGTGATCACGTCTCCCGCGACGAGCTCCTCGCCGAGCATCCCGAGGCTCGGGGACTCATGCACCTCGAGCCCGACCCCGTGCCCGAGGCCGTGGTAGAAGCCGTCGCGGAGCACCTCCCCCTCAGGTTTCGTCAGGAGGGTCGGGAAGCCGCGCCCGGCAAAGAACTCCGACACGAGGCGATGGATATCGCCACCGTCGGCGCCCACCCGGACCTCGGTGGTGGCAAGATCGAGCGCCTCGCGGCAAAGGCGGTACCACTCGTGGATCTCGTCCGGGACGTGACCCACGACGAAGGTCCTCGTGAGATCGGCGACGCAGCTCGACTCGAGATCGACGGGGAAGAGGTCGAGCAGGACGACGTCGTCGGCGGCGATCGGGCCCGATCCCATGTCGTGGCCGATCGCCGTCTGCGGCCCGTGGGAGGCGACCATCTCCTCGGCGACGGCGCCGTTGGCGAGGAACGCCGCCTGCACCTGCTGCTTCACGAGCTCGCACGTGAGCGGCCGGCCGTCGACGGAGAGGACGCCGTTCGTGCGCTCCGCGCGCCGGAGCAGGTCGACTGCTGCGGCCATGCCCGCCTCGGCCGCCCTCTGCGCTCGCCGGATGCCGGCGAGCTCGTGCGCGCTCTTGCGGCGGCGGCGATCATCGAAGAGCTTCTGGTCGACTCGCAGCTCGACCCCGTCCGCGCGGAGAGCGTCTGCGATCCCGAGCGGGAACCCGCGCGGCACGATCGCGCTCGCGACATGCAACCCGCGCGCGATGCGGACGGCGAGCTCGGTCGCGTACGAGTGCGGATCGAGACCGCTACGGCGAAGCTCGTCCGCGCCGAACTCCTCGAGAGGTCGCACCTCCAGACCGGTCCCGAGGCCCTCGACGCGCGACGCCTCCATCGCACTGATCGCGACAACCCGCCGCCCGTCGAGCTCGGCGTAGAAGAACGAGTCCGGGATGCCGAGCGGAACCTCGTGCCGGAGCTCCGGCGTCCGCATCGTGTCGCCGACGATCAGGACGTTCGACATGGACGCCGATCCTACCGTCGTCGCTAGAGTCCTCACTCGTGGAAGCCGACCTCCGCGCACTCCGCGAGCGCCTCGCCGAGGTGGCAGACCTCTACCGCGCAGCGGGAGTCATGGCCTGGGATCAGCGCGTGATGATGCCGCCCCTGGGCACCCCAGCGCGAGCCGAAGCACTTGCCACAGTCGGGCGTATCGCCCACGAGCGGTTCATCGACGACGAGATCGGCTCGCTGCTCGAGCGGTTGCGCCCGTACGAGGAGTCGCTCGAGTACGACTCCGACGACGCGAGCCTGATCCGGGTGACCCGCCGCGACTGGGAGAAGCAGCGTCGCGTGCCGCCCGAGCTCCGCGCCGAGATGACTCGCGCTGCCGCCCAAGGTCATCTGATCTGGGTCGATGCGCGCGCGCGAAGCGACTTCGCGAGCTTCCTGCCCGCGCTCGAGCGGAACCTCGAGCTGAAGAAGCGATACGTCGAGTGCTTCGAGTGGGACGACTCGCCGTACACGCCGCTCCTCGACGACTTCGAGCCACTCATGAAGTCGACCGAGGTGTCGGAGGTCTTCGACACGATCCAACCCGTGCTCTCCGAGCTCGTCCGCGAGGCACCGCGGATCGACGCGTCGTTCCTCGATCTTCCCTATGCGGTGAGCTTGCAACGAGAGTTCGCCGAGCGCGTGCTCGCGACGCTCGGCTTCACGGACGGAGCCTGGCGTCTCGACACGACCGTCCACCCGTTCTGCACGTCCTTCTCGACGCGTGACGTCCGGCTCACCACGCGTTACCACAAGACTGGCCTGGAGTCACTCTGGTCGACCATGCACGAGGCCGGTCACGGCCTCTATGCCCATGGGATCGCGAGCTCGCTCGAGCGGAGTCCGCTCGCAGGCTCACCGTCCCTCGGCGTGAACGAGTCGCAGAGCCGGACGTGGGAGAACCTGGTCGGCCGGAGCCGCCCGTTTTGGTCGTACTGGTACGAGCCTCTGCAGGAGACGTTCCCGGACCAGCTCGGCGACGTCGGCTTCGAGTCGTTCCTCGCCGCCGTCAACCGGGCCGAGCCCGGGCTGATCCGCGTCGAGGCGGACGAGACGACGTACAGCCTGCACATCATCCTGCGCTTCAACCTCGAGCGGCAGCTGATCGAGGGGGCGCTTGCACCGAAGGATCTCCCCGAGGCGTGGAACACGGGCATGCGCGAGCTCGTCGGCGTCGAGGTGCCGAACGACGCGATGGGGGTCCTCCAGGACGTGCACTGGTCGAGCGGAGGCATCGGCTACTTCCCGACGTATGCGCTCGGCAATGTCATCTCGCTCCAGATCTGGGCCGTGGTGCTCGAGGCGATCCCCGACCTCGACGCGCAGATGGAGGCCGGCGAGCTGGAAGCGCTCTCCACGTGGCTCCGTGACAACCTCTACTCGCTCGGGCGCAAGCTGACCCCCAAGGAGACGATCGAGCGCCTCACCGGCTCGCCGACGATCGACCCGCAGCCGTATCTCGCGTACCTGCGAGAGAAGCTCGCCGCCCTTCCTGCGGGTGCTTGAGCACCTGGAGATCGTCGTCAACGGCGAGCTCCGCTCGCTCGAGATCGAGCCGCGCACGCTTCTCGTCCATGCGCTCCGAGACGGCCTCGGTCTGACCGGCGCCCATATCGGCTGCGACACGAGCCAGTGCGGCACCTGCACCGTGCTGCTCGACGGCCGCGCGGTGAAGAGCTGTACCGTGCTCGCGCTGCAGGCGGCGGGTGCGGAGGTGACGACGATCGAAGGGCTCGCCCCGGCGGGCGAGCTGCATCCGATCCAGAGTGCGTTCGTCGAGCACCACGGGCTCCAGTGCGGCTTCTGCACGCCGGGTGTGATCCTGACCGCGAGCGACCTTCTCTCCCGCGATGCCGACCCCGACGACGACACGATTCGGCGCGCCCTCCGCGGCAACCTCTGCCGCTGCACGGGCTACCAGTCGATCGTCGAGTCGATACGTGCGGCGAGCGTCGAGCTGCGAGAACAGGCGGCGAGGTGATCTCCTCCCCGGTTCGGTACGCACGAGCCTCCACGCTCGACGAGGCGCTCGAGCTGCTCGCCGATCCGGACGCGAAGGCAATCGCCGGCGGCCAGTCGCTTCTCCCCGTCATGAAGCTCCGGGTGGCGCGGCCGTCGCTGGTCGTGGACATCGGCCGGCTCGAGCTGGGGGGCGTCGCAGTGCGCGAGGGAGAGCTGCACATCGGTCCGCTCGCAACCTGGGACGAGCTCGTTCGCGCGCCCGAGCTCGCGCGACCGGCTCTGGCCGCGATCCCCGAGTGCGCCGCGGGCATCGGCGACCTGCAGGTACGAAACCGCGGCACGATCGGCGGGAGCCTTGCGCACGCGGATCCCGCGTCCGACATGCCCGCTGTCCTCATCGCGCTCGGGGCTCGGCTACACCTTCGCTCGCCGGAGGGAGAACGAACCGTTGCGGCGGGAGAGTTCGTTGTGGGGCCCTTCACGACGGCGCTCGCGACGCAGGAGCTGATCACGGACATCGTCGTCCCCCTTCCGTCGTCGGGATCCGGGTCGGCCTACGTCGCCGTGGAGCACCCCGCGTCCGGGTTCGCGCTCGCCGGTGCCGCCGCGCTCGCCGGGGTGGACGGAAGCCGGAACGTCGCGCTGACGGGGATCGGCGCACACCCCTTCGCGCTCGCCGCAGCTGACGACCCCGCAGCCACGCTCGAGGGCATCGAGATCTTCGGCGACCGCTTCGCGTCCGCGGAGTACCGCCGCCACCTCGCCGGTGTCGTCGTGGCGCGCGCGCTGGCGCGCGCACTCGAGCGCGCAGAGGAGGACTGGTGAGCAACGCTCGCCTACGGCCTCCGTCGGTGGGGGAACCTCCCGGTTCCCCCACACCCCTTCCACTGGTCCGCTTCGCGGACAAGGCGCTCCGCGCCTTCCCCACACCCCTCCACGCTCATAGGCCAACGGAGGTTGGCCTATGAGCGAGAGCGTGATCGGGGTGCGCCGACCGAGGATCGATGCCCCGGGCAAGGTGACCGGCGCGACACGGTTCGCCGCCGACGGCTACATCCACGGGCTCCTGCACGCTCGGCCCGTCCTCTCGACCGAGGCACACGCACGGATTCGGAGCGTCCACTCCGACGACGCGCTCGCCCTGCCCGGCGTCGTCGCCGTATTGATCGCGGCCGACCTCCCCACGGCGACGACAGGCACGGACCGGACGGCCGAGCCGCTCGCCCGCTCAGAGGTGGTCTTCGCCGGCCAGCCCGTGGCGCTCGTCGTGGCCGAGAGCGAGGCGGCTGCGGAGGACGGCGCGGAGGCCGTCGTTGTCGAGTACGAGACGCTCGCGTCCGTCGTCGATCTCGAGGCCGCGATGGTGCCTGGAGCGGCGCTCGCTCGGCTCGTCGACGAGACGGAGGAGGGCGGTGACCTGGAGTCGATCCACGCCGGTGTCGATCACGGGCTCGAGGACGGCGAGCAGGAGCAGCTATCGGCAAACGTCCTCGATCGCGTTCACCGCCGCACAGGAGACGCAGCCGCCGCGCTCGAGGCAAGCGACGCAGTCGTCTCGGGCACGTTCCGAACGCCGTGGGTCTACCAGGCGTACATCGAGCCCCAGGTCGCGACCGCGTGGCTCGAGCCGTCGGGCACGCTCGTCGTCTCCACGAGCACCCAGGGCTCGTTCGTGACGAGGAGCGAGCTGGCGCGCGCATTCGGCCTCCCCCTCGACCGGATCCGGGTGATCGCGGAGCCACTGGGAGGGGCGTTTGGAGGCAAGTTCGCACTTGTCGAGCCGTTGGCCGTAGGGGCGACGCTCGCGCTGCGGCGTCCTGTGCGCCTGGTGCTCAGCCGGGGCGAGGACTTCCAGGCGACGAATCCCGCCTCCGCCCAGGTGACGCATCTGCGCATCGGCGGGCGCAAGGACGGCACGCTGACGGGCATCGAGGCGCGGATGATCGTCGACCGCGGCTCGAACGCCGGCTGGGGCGTCGAGGGAATCACGTCGCTCCTCGTCGCGGGTCCGTACCGCTGGGAGGCACACGACCTGCGCGGGTATGGCGTCCAGACGAATCGCTTCACCTTCGGCGCGTATCGCGCCCCCGGCGCGCCGACGGCTGCCTTCGCGGTCGAGTCGCTCCTCGACGAGCTCGCACGGGAGCTCGAGCTGGATCCGATCGAGCTGCGGCTGCGCAACGCCGTCGTCGAAGGAGACGTCGGCGTCAGCGGCAACGCCTTCCCGACGATGGGAGCCGTCGAGGTGCTCGAGCGTGTCCGGGATCACCCCCTCTGGCAGGCGCGCGACTCGCTCCCCGACGGTGAGGGAGTCGGTGTCGCCGCCGGGTATTGGCCCGGCGGGAACGAGCCCGCCGCCGCGGTCTGCCGCGTCGACGCGGACGGGACGATGACCGTCGTCACCTCCTCCGTCGACATGAGCGGCGTCGACACGGGCTTCGCCGCCATCGCTGCGGCAACCTTCGGCCTCTCACCCGACAAGGTTCGCGTCGTCTCCGCCGACACGGCTACGGGTCCGTACGCAGGCGCAAGCGGCGGTTCCAAGGTCACCTACACGGTCGGCAAGGCAGTGCTGAACGCGGCTGAGGCAGCACGCCACAAGTTGCTGACCGCAGCGTCCGAGGAGCTCGAGATCGCGCCCGACGACCTGGAGGTGGTCGACGGAGTCGTCCGCGCGGTGGGCGCGCCAGACCGTTCGATCACGGTCGAGGAGATCGCGCGCAAGACGCTCCGCTTCGGCGGCCGACACGAGCCGATCGAGGGACACGGCGGCTCGGCGCAGATCAGGGGCGCACCGTCCGTCGCTGCCCACCTCGCGCACGTCCGCGTCGACCGCCAGACCGGCGAGGTCGAGCTTCTCGCTCACGTGATCGCGCAGGACGTCGGGCGCGCGCTGAACCCTGCGCTCGTAGAGGGTCAGATGCGAGGTGGGACGACGCAGGGAATGGGCTGGGCGCTCTTCGAGCAGCTCGACCACGACGAGGACGGACGCCTGGTCACGGGCTCGTTCCTGGACTACGCGATCCCCGTGGCGGAGCGAGTTCCGGAGATCGAGACGCTCATCGTGGAGGTGCCCGCGCCGGACGGGCCCTTCGGTGCGAAGGGGATCGGCGAGGCCCCTGTCGTCGCCGCCGCGCCGGCGATCGCGAACGCGGTCGCCGCGGCTACCGGCGTTCGCTTTCGCGAGCTGCCGATGACGCCTCCGCGCGTGTGGGCGGCTCTCCGGGAACCGCCCGGTGCGGCCGAGACCCGGACATAGACTGAGCACGTGACACCGTTCGACCACGCGTTCGACCACGCGCGGACGATCGTCGACTCGTACGCCGCGCAGCTCCACTCAGAGCTTCCGGCGGACGCCTACCTCTTCGACGTCCACACACACCTCGGACACGACATCGACGGCATGAACGGGCTCTACGAGGAGTTGACGGGCAGCCTCGATCGGTACGGCTTCTCTCACGCGTTCGTGTTCTGCATGGACGAGTACGACCGCGAGCCGGCATTCACCGTCCCGAACGACCGCACGCTCGCACACGCCGAGCGGGCGGGGGAGAAGCTCATCCCCTTCGTGCGTCTCGACCTCACCGAGCGCCCGCTCGAGGAGGCACACCGGTGCCTCGACCTCGGAGCGAAGGGGATCAAGCTGCATCCCAGAGCACAGGCGTTCACCCTGGACGACGAGCGCCTGCCGCCGATCTTCGAGCTCGCCGTCGAGCGCTCCGTGCCCATCCTCATCCACGGCGGGCGCGGTCTCCCTCCGATCGCGGAGCACCTCGAGCTGCTCGTGCAGCGCTACGACGGTGTCCGGCTGATCATCGCCCACGCGGGCATCGCGGACATGGGAGCTCTCGCCGGCCGACTGGGCGGTCTTCCGGGCGTCTTCTTCGACACCTCCGTCTGGAGCGCCGTCGACCTCTTCGACCTCTACCGCCAGGTCGCTCCGGAGCAGATCGTCTACGCCTCCGACTATCCGTACGGGCGCCAGCCGAACTCGCTCTTCGCGGCGATTCGGTCGGCGAGATCTGCCGGATTCGACGAGCGTCAGCTCCGAGGCATGCTCGGAGAGAACGCGCGGCGCATTGCGGGGGGCGAGCCGCCCCAGCCGCTCACGACGCCGAGGGAGATGAAGTCACTCGGCCAGCCGCTGACGTTCGCCCGGATCCACCAGTACATCTCTATGGCCGTGCCGCTGCTGTGGCTTCGCCAGCGCGATGCGATCGGCGCTCTCGGCCTCGCCGTGAACGCGTCACGGGAGCGGAACGGGTACCTCGAGGAAGCGGAGCGGATCCAGGAGCTGCTGGTCACCGCCCAGGAGCTCTGGCGCGAGGGAGGCGAGGTCGTCTCGGACGACGAGCGCGTGGAGGCGATACGGACGGCGATCCAGCTCATCAACATCGCCGACCTCATCGCGGTCACGACCCGCGCGTAGCGGGCGTCAACACACGGCGTAGAGTCGCCGCGCGCCGTCGATTCCCTTCAGCTCGTGGGCGCCACGATCCTCGAACTCGAGCCCGGAGCCCTCGACCAGGTCGTGCGTCGTGGAGGAGACCAGCACCTCGCCGGCTCCCGCTACGCCGAGAATGCGTGCCGCAAGATGCACCGCGATCCCGCGAGGTCCTTCGGCAGCCTGCTCTACCTCTCCGGTGTGGATGCCGGCCCTGACATCGAGCCCGATACCCCGGAGGGCCTCACGGATCGCGAGCGCCGACCGGATCGCGCGGGCCGGCCCGTCGAAGAGCGCAAGAAAGCCGTCGCCAGCCGTGTCCGCCTCGACACCACCGAAGAGCGAGAGCTCGCGTCGCACCGATGCGTGGTGGCGCTCGAGCAGTGACGCCCAGGCGGCGTCTCCGAGCGCCGAAAGGCGGTCGGTCGAGCCGACGATGTCGGTGAAGAGAATCGTCGCCAGTATGCGGCTGCTCGTCGGAGTCGGGCGCATGCCCGTGAGGAACTCCTCGACCTCGTCGAGCATCGGGTCCATGTCGACCCAAGGAACGTGGACGTCGCCGGGAAGCTCGACGAACCGCGCGCCTGGAATCCGCTCGGCGATGTACCGCCCCTCCTCGACCCGCGAGTCGAGGTCTCCGCTGCGGTGCAGCACGAGCGTCGGGGACTGGACGCTCGGCAGCAGCTCCCGCACGTCGGCCTTCGAGTTCATCAGGATGAGGTCACGAGCCCCGGCCGGGCTGAGCGACGCACGTCCTCGCCGCTGGAACCATGCGCTCTCGGCCGGGTCGGCGTTGGGGATCATCGTCGAAATGTCGACGTTCTCGCCCCAGGTCTCCTCCAGCTCTCGCGCGCTCGCCGCACGCTCCTCACTGGTCGCAGCCCAGGGGTAGTCCTCGCTGCGGAGTCGCTTCGCGTAGGCCCCGTACAACACGAGCGCCCGGGTGCGTTCGGGATACGTCGCCGCGAACAGGATGCACATCGGCCCGCCTTCGGAGTAGCCGAACAACGCTGCCTGCTCGCTCCCGGCGGCGTCCATCACCGCGCGCACGTCGTCCATGCGCGTCTCGAGATCGGGCAGCCCGACTCCGCGGTCCGAGAGCCCGGTCCCGCGCTTGTCGAAGCGGATCAGCCTCGCAAACGACCCGAGCCGGTCGAGGAAGCGGGCGTGCTCGGGATGCTCCCAGTCGATCTCGAGGTGCGAGAAGAAGCCGGGCACGAGCACCAGGTCGAAGGGGCCGTCCCCGGTGACCTGGTACGCGACGTTGACGTCGCCGCTCCGCGCGTATCGAATCGGCGACGTCATCCAGCCAGCTCTTCGAAGCGGAAACAGTCGACGGTGTGGTCGTTGACCAGACCGACCGCCTGCATGAACGCGTAGCACACCGTCGGCCCCACGAACCGGAAGCCGCGTCGCTTGAGATCCTTCGAGAGGGCGTGCGAGAGCTCCGTCTCGGCGGGGAGCTCGGCGAGGCTGCGCCAGCGGCCGACGATCGGCTGGTCGTCGACGAAGCTCCAGAGATAGGCGCCAAAGCTGCGGAGCTCATCCTGTACCTCGAGGACGCGCGACGCGTTGACCACGGTCGACTCGACCTTGAGGCGGTTGCGCACGATTCCGGAATCGGCGAGCAAGCGCTCGACGTCACTGGAAGTGAACGCCGCCACGACGTCGGGGGCGAAGCCGGCGAACGCGCGCCGATATCCCTGGCGCTTGCGCAGGATCGTCGACCACGAGAGGCCTGCCTGAGCACCTTCGAGCGTGAGCAGCTCGTAGAGGTGCCGATCGTCGTGCGAGGGGGCGCCCCATTCCTCGTCGTGGTAGGCGAGCATGAGCTCGTCTCCCGCTGCTGCCCACTCGCATCGCTGGATGCTCGCCATCGGTGGATAGGATCGCACGCGATGCGCGCCCTCCTCATCGCCCTTGCCGCTCTTGCCTTCGTCGCCGGTTGCGGCGGCAGCAACGGGGAATCGGCCGGAACGACCACGAGCGGCGAGTGCGAGAGCGTGGAGGCGCCGGAGCCGCGCGACCCGGGCTCCAACGAGGCGCCAACCGCGCCGCTCGAGGACGGAAAGACCTACGCGCTCACGTTCGTGACCAACTGCGGATCGTTCACCGTGACCCTCGACACAGAGCTAGCACCCAACACGGCCGCTTCGCTCGTCGCGCTCGCGCAGGCGGGCTACTTCGACGACACGCTCTTCCACCGAATCGTTCCGGGGTTCGTGATCCAGGGGGGCGACCCGACACAGAGCGGAAGCGGTGGGCCCGGCTACTCGACGGTCGACATGCCGCCGTCCGGCGCCCGGTACACGAAGGGGACGGTGGCGATGGCGAAGTCGGGTATCGAGGCGCCGGGGACTGCCGGCAGCCAGTTCTTCGTCGTCACTGCCGACGACGCCGGTCTCCCGGCCGAGTACGCGATCGTCGGCGAGGTGACCGATGGTCTCGATGTGGTCGAGCAGATCGGGCAGCTCGGCGACGCGAGCGAGCAGCCAACGCAGCCCGTGGTCATCTCGAGCGTCACCGTCACCGAGGGCTGATGGGGAGGATCGCCGCGATCGTCCTCGCGGCGGGCGAGGCGTCGCGCTTCGGCGCACCGAAGCAGCAAATCCTCCTGCCCCGCGTCCTCGAGCGCCTGTCGGCGGCGCCGGTCGACGAGGTGGTCGTGGTGGAGGGAGCTCACACATTGGAACCTTGTGGCTCTGAGCCACAAGGAATTCCCTGCCGTGTCGTCGCCTGTGCCCAGTGGTCGAAGGGGCCTGGGGCGTCGCTCAGGTGCGGCCTCGCCGCCCTGGCGGACGACACCGAGGCGGCTGTCGTCGTCCTCGCCGACGGTCCCAACCTCTCGCCGACGGCTGTCGAGCGCGTGCTCGAGGCGTGGCGCGAGGCCGGAGGGCTCGTGGCGGCGTCCTACGGCGGCGACCGAAGCCACCCGCTCGTGATCGGCCGCGACGACTGGAGCGACGTTCCGGACGAGGGGCTCCGCGATCGGCCCGCGCGTCTCGTGCCGTGCGACGACCTGGGTGCACCGGGTGACGTGGACACGCCCGAGGATCTGGCTGACGCCTAGGCCGTGGCGTCGAGGCCGCGAAGGTCGTCGAGCTTCGCCATGAGGCCGGGTGGCATCCGTTCCACGGCACTCGTCTTCACATACTTGCGTACCGTCTCCTCGAATCGGTAGCGACGCGCGCAGTAGTCGCAGCCCGCGAGGTGCCGCTCCGCCTCCTTCCACTCCTGGTCCGTCAGCGTACGGTCGAGGAAGTCCTGCAGGAGCTCCTCACAGCGGTCGCACGGGCCACCACTCATGCGAGAGCCTCCTCCGCCAGATGCTGCTTCAGGGCCCGCCGCCCGCGATGGAGACGCGACATCACCGTTCCGATCGGGACGTCGAGAATCTGCGCTGCGTCGGCATACGTGAAGTCGCCGATGTCGACGAGAACGACCACGTCGCGAAACTGGGGCGGAATCTCCGAGAGCGCTCTCACGACGGAATCCTGCGACAGGCGCCCGACGACCTCATCGGTCTCGAGCGCCTCCTCGCCTGCAGCCGAGGCGACCTTGTTCGCGAGGTAGTAGTCCGTCTCCTCCAGCGGCTGCGTCTGCGGCGTGCGCTGGATCCGACGGCCGCGGTCGACGTTCAGGTTCGTGAGGATGCGCAGGAGCCACGCGCGCATGTTCGTGCCGGGGGTGAAAGAGCGCCAGCTCCGGAATGCCCTCGCGTACGTCTCTTGCACCAGGTCCTCTGCCTCCTCACGCGAGCCGACGAGTCGCCTCGCAACGCGATAGACCTGGTCCGCGAGCGCCAGGGCCTCCTCCTCGAAGCGGGCACGGTCGCGTTGTTCAGCCGCGATGCGTCGCGCTTCGGTGGCCGGCTCGGGCTCGCTCACCCGTCTACCGTACCCTTGCGTTACAGGAGCCTGCAACGAGCCGCACGAGCAGGCTATTCCCGCTCAGGCGCCAGCTCGCGAAACCCCGAGCGTGCGAGCACGGCGACGATCTCCTCCCGCGACGTTCGTTCCTCGTCCCAGGAGAGCGTCACGTCTCCCAAGAGATTCGCGTTCGCGGACTCGAGCCCCTCGTGCCCGCGCAGAGCGACTGCGAGCCGCCCGACACAGCGCTCGCAACGGATCCCGCTCACCCTGACCGTCTCCTGCACGCTCACGGAAGCATGCTATCCGCGACGTTCATCACTTCCCCCGAATGCCGTGGACGGGGCGGCCGGCAGCCTCCCACGCGTAGTACGAGGCGCTCGGCCCGCAGGCAGTCTCGTAGTCGACGATCCGGGGGTTCCGCCCGACTTCCTTCGCGCGCTGTGCGTGCCAGAGGAGGTTGGGGTCGTCGCGCTCCTCCCAGACGAGGACGAGATGAGCGGCGGTCATGAAATCGGCGACGAACGAGCAGCCTTCGGCCGGGCACGGGAAGGGGTCGGTTCGCACGCAGAACCATCCACTGTGGTCGCCGCCGTCGTCGTCTTGCCACAGCTCCTCGTCCGACTCGACGCCCGTGCCGGACAACACGATTGCTCCGCGGAGAAGCTCCGACTCCACGGGGGCACAATAGCCACGTGCCTCTCTCGACCCCACACGACGTCGCCGTGGTGCTCTCGGGCGGCGGCATCAACGGCGTGCTGCTGGAGCTCGGCTTCCTCAGGCGCCTACACGAGAGCCCACTGTGGCAGCGACTCGGATGGATCTACGGAACTTCCGCCGGCGCGCTCTCGGGAACCATGGCCGCACTCGACCGGCTCGACGACCTGGAGGACTTCCTGCTCGGCCTCCAGCCCGAAGATGCCTTCCGGTTGCGCCGGGTGTGGCAGATGCCCGGGGGGCTCCACGACTACACGCTTCCCACCACCATCGCCGCGCGCCTCGGCGGGCCTTCGGAGCTCGGCACTGCACTCGCGGCTGCGGAGATCGAGCTCGTCGTCTTCGCCACGGACGTCAGCGGCTACTCGGACGTGGACGAGACGCGGCACTTCGAGCTCGCGTACCCGTCGCACTCGACGGCGCCCGAGACGATGGGGCGCGCGATCCTCGCCTCGGCAGCGGTCAGCGGGCTCGTGCTTCCGATCAGCGTCGACGGCGTGATCGCGACCGACGGGGGCTGGGTCCGCAACTTCCCGCTCGAGCATGCGTATCGCAACTCGCACGTGGGCGCGATCGCCGCGTTTCGTTACGTGGCCAGCTATCGGCCCACGAACCTCGCGTTTCTCGAGCGCATGCGCGAGCGGTTGGACCGCTTTCGCGCCGTTCCGCCCGTCCGTGCGCTTCTCGCCGAGATCCGCCTCGCGGAAGAGCGCGCCCACCGTGGGGAGCCTGCCCACTACGGCGAGCTGATCGTGCGCCTCATGAGGGTCGCGATCGCACGCAACACCGTGCTCGAGGAGCGTCTCGCCGAGGACCGGGAGACGTCGGTCGCCGAGTTGCACCGCCTACGCGAGGAGGTCGTCTCGACCGCAGTCACAGCGGCACCCCGGTGGCGTCGACGTCGTCTCCGCTCCGAGCTCGACGAGCTCTTCGCCTCTGCTCAGTTCCCCTTCCGCCACGATCGGCACGTGCCGACGTTGATCGTGCGAGGGCATCCTGGCGACGACGCGCTCGATCCGACGTTCCGCGGAGACGAGCCGTGGCCCGAGAACCGCAAGCGGGCGCTGATCGAACGCGGCTACCGGCTCACGGACGATGCGCTCGAGTCGAGCGCTGACGACATCGGCGAACGCTGAGCGGGAGATGGTCGGCAGGGGTCCGAGCAGGCGGTCGGCCCCTTGCCGAGGATAAGTCAGGCCCCGGCTCGCCGGGGCCTGATTCGCGGCTGGATGGTTGATGCAACGGGATCGCCTACTCCGGGGCGTGAGCTGGCCGCTCGGGGGCGCGACGGGAGAGCGGCGGCGATGCTGGACGCCTCGGTGCCGTTCTCCCGTCGCGAAGCGCACGCCCGACGCCCGACCGGGGGTCTGGCTTAAGCCCAATACCGTTTACTTAGCGTCCGGTGGGTGGGGTACGGTTTGGTTTGTGCCGCGTGCCGGGTGGGTCAAGCCGCAGACCGATCAGCGCTTATCTGATCACATCTCGGTCGGCGTGCTGACGCGG
>DATDOS010000017.1:0-6890 GCA_035293125.1 Gaiellaceae bacterium
AGCAGCCGAATGCCGGCGGTGAAGGGCGTCGGTGAGCCGTGTGCGGGAGAACCGCACGCACGGTTCGAGGTGGCGGCGGGAGGAGACCGGTGCCAGTCGGCTACGGCCGCGCGGCGCGTGGCGCCTCCCGCCGACCCTACAGAGACCTCCGCCCTGGCGTACGTCCAAGGCGACCGACTCGGCCAGCCAGTAGGCGGCCTGGTCTTTCGACGATGCCGCCGTTCCTACGAGGAGCAGGAGGGGCCGAGGTAGCTCACGGTCCTGTTCTCAGTGGCTGGATTCGTCCCGATCTCGATCTTGGCGTCGTTCGTGTTGTCGGCGATGGAGTCCTGGGGGCCGGCGCCGTCGACGCTCTCCCAGATCTTGTCGAGGGGGTCCGCCGTCGCCCAGAAGCAGTAGGTGCCATTGGGCACGGCGTTGACGACGATGTACTGGCCGCTCGTGCCGTTGGGGTAGAGATCCCCCCACCCGACCGACAACCCCTGCGGGGAGTTCCGTTTGGTGCAGCTTGTGTAGTACTTCGTCTCCGGGGCGAAGGGCACTGTCCAGGAGAAGAGGGAGCTACGATCGTTAACGTCGGCGATGCAGAAGGTCTCCTTCACGCCGTTTGTGACCAGGTTGCCGCCGAGGTCCTTGAGCTCGAGGCTGTAGAAGTCGCCGAAGTGGCGGTGGTGATGGGGCCGGTGGAACCTCATGCAGCCTGCCTCACGCTCCGTGAACCCGGTGTCGACATTGCGGGTGAAGCCCTCGTCGCTATTGCCGTCGTTGTAGATCCGTTGCTTAGCGATTCGTCCTTCGGCGTCTGGGCCCGGGGGGTCGCACTTCGTGTTCGTCTGCCAGAGCTCGAGCGGGCCGGTGTCGGCGTCGACAGCCTCGAGGCCCAGCGTGAGCCGTTGCTCGCCGCTGCTCACCGTAATGCTGAAGCTCACGGGCTCCAGGGTCTTGAGGTCCGGGTAGAGGGCGGCGGTGTTCTGCCAGTTGTCGGCCTCCGACGTCCCCTCGGTCTCACTGGGGCGGCGACGACGGCCGCGGCCGTCGGGAACAGAGAGAAACGAAAGACACGAGAACCCACCGTGCTTCCTCCTTGGAGGTGCCTCAAGCGCTGGTCGCCGGGAAGTATGCCGCGTTACGAGGGAAGGGTCTGCTTGTCGCAGAAGAGCCGAAAGGAGACACCCAGGTTAACGTCCCGGTGATCATCGCCGAGCTCGGGTTCATGACGAACCCGACGGAGGACCGGCTACTCGGGACACACAGGCCTACCAACGCCGTGCGGCTCTTGGACTCTGCCGCGGGACGCTCCGCTTCCTCGGGCGCTCGAAGACGCCGTGCGGATGAAGCCCCGCTATCCGGCCTAGAGCTCGGGTCTCACCGGGTCGCCGCGCGCCTGCAGTAGGACCGCGGCTACGACGATCGCGCCCCCGAGAAGCGTGGTCGTGCTCGGACGCTCGGAAAACGCGAGCCAGACCCAGAGCGGGCCGAGCACGATCTCGAGCAGGGTAATGAGCGCCACCTCCGCCGCCGGAATCAGCGGGGCGCCCAAGGTGAGGAAAACGAGGCCGAGTCCGATCTGACCGATCCCGAGAGCCGCGAGCAGCGCGAGGTCGCGTGACCCCAGAGAGCCTGGGTCGGCGAAGGGAGCGGCGACTGCGAACACGAGTACCTGCGAGAGGCAGATCGCGGGAGCCATCGAGATATCGCGCCGGTAGCGGGTGATCACCACGAGGAGCGCGAAGGAGAGGGTCATCACCACGGAGAGCGCGAGGCCGAGGCCATGCGCTCCGCCGGGGCCGCCGACCATCAGACCGACACCCCCAAGTGCGACAACCATCGCCAGGACAGTTCGTCGCGAGACCGGCTCTCGGAGACCGACCCAGGCGATCACCGCAGCGGCGATTGGCGCCGCCGCTTGCATGAAGAGGACGTTCGCAACGGTCGTGTGGTTGAGCGCGACGATGAACGTCCCCGACGCAATAGCGCCGAAGACCACGACGGCCAGCTCTGCGCGCCCGATCGCAAAGGCCCGCATCGTGCCGCGGCGCTCGGACACCGCGACAAACGTGAGCAAGGCGAGGACGGCGAAGAGCGCGCGGCCTGCGACCTGGGTGGCGACGTCGACCGACAGCTCGCGCTGGAGCACGCCCGCGCTCGACCAGACGAGCGCCGCGAGGGCGACGTAGACCTGGCCGCGGCGGCGGACGTCGCGGGCGTCCATGACCGCGGTCGAGGAAATCACGGTGGCAGTCAATCAGCCGCTCGGATTGCCGGGCGGAACCGACCGACGCCCGCACGAACGGTGAACGACCGAGACGACTGAGGGGTGCTGGCAGCCTCTCGGCTGACCCTTAGCGCCGGTCGACAGAGACGACGTCGACGGGCTGCTCGAAGCCCTTCAGCAGCTCCGCACCTTCCCCTCCCGGGCCGGTCTACGACTGCGGCCTGCGCTCGGTTGGGCTGCACGCGCGCCTCGCGTTGTGCGGGGGCGTGTCGCCCTCCCGCCAGAACACGACGTTGAGCCTGGGCACGCGTGGGAATTCGCCGCGGCCTAGTGTCGAGCACATGACGGTCACCCGAAAGGAGCTCTCCTCGAGGCGCTCGCCCGCGTCTCTCACGAGACTTGGAGACGGCAGGCGCACCGGGACAAAGGCCTCCCGTGGGAGGACCTTCCTGAGGAGGTCACCGATCACGACCGCGAGCGGGCCGAGGACACCCTCCGCGAGCTCGAGCGACTCGGTGTGTGGTCAGATCCCCAGTAGCCCTCCGTCGCCGTGTGGCGGAGGCGCGCCACGCTCTGCCACGTCGGAGAAGGCGCGCTCGGACACTGTGTAGTTCAGTACGTTCTGCCCCGTGGAGTCCTGCCTCGCGTGTGATCTTGCCTCTGGCCGTGTCGGCCTTCCAGGCGGGCGCATCCACGAGACGACCCACTGGCTCGTCGAGCATTGCGTCGGCCCGCTCGGTGTCGGGACGCTGGTCGTCAAGCCAAAGCGCCACGTCGTCCACGTCTGGGAGCTGACGAGCGGGGAGGCGGCCGAACTGGGCCCTCTCCTGCAGAAAGCATCCGCTGCTGTCGCCGAGCTCACCGAGCCGGAGCAGATCTACGTCTGTCTTTGGTCGCACGGCCCTGGACACATCCATTTCGTCATCCAGCCTGTTACTCCCTTGCAGATGGCGGAGTTAGATGCCTTCGGGCCGCGTCTCCAGGTCGCGATGTTCGACCGCAACGAGCTGCCACCGTCCGACGCCGTTGAGGCCGTCGCCGTGCAGCTGCGCGCCCGCCTTGGTGGCGGTTAGGCATGGCCGAACGATCCCACTTCTACTACCGCGATCCCGCAGCCCCGACGCCGAATCATCCGCGGACGCTCTCGGTGATCGCGCTGATCGAGCGTGATGGATCGGTTCTTCTCGAGCGTCGCTCCGATGCGCCCGTGTGGTCGTTGATCGCCGGCATGGTTCGGGACACCGAGACGCTCACGGACGCGCTCCGGCGCGAGGTGCAGGAGGAGACCGGGCTCAGCGTCGCGAGCTATGAGCTCTTCGGTACCTTCTCCGACCCGACGCGCATCGTCAGCTACCCGGACGGCAACGTCTATCGCGTCGCGTCGTTCGTCTACTTGGTCGCCGCTGCCTCCATCGATGGCCTTCGACCGAGCTCGGAGTCTGAGGAGCTTCGCTTCTTTCCTGAGAGCGTGCTCCTTGAGCTCGATCTCCCGGCGACGCAGCGGCACATCATCGAGAGATTCCGGTCAGGCGACCCGCCGCCGCATCTCGAATAGTGCTGGAGCGATCGCGTGCCGGGCTCTCACCGCCGAGCAGAAACAGTCGAGCTGAAGAGCCCGTCGTTGCTGTCGCCGTCTGGCGGAAACGCGACAGCGGTCACCCGTAGTCCGTCCCGGGACGTTCGCGCCGACCGATCTACGGCAGTACCGCTATCGCAAGCCATGCGGACGCCCGGCGCTCGCCGAGGTCGTCGCGCAGCTGACGCCTAGGCTCGACCGGCGTCGGCCGCTAACCGCGCCCTCACATCGGGTCGCTACCGTCGAACGCCGATGCGGAGCCGGCACTGGTTGGGACTCTGGCTCGCAGTCGCGCTCGCGGCGGCCGTCGCGGGCTCGGCCGGCGCCGGCGCCGGCACACCTGCCGGTCGTGCGGTCGACCCTGCGCCGGTGGCCTCGCTCGAGCCGCGTGAGACGTCGAAGCTCTGGCGTCAGCTTGTGACGAGGAGGTCACGGCCGGCTCGTGCGCAGGCCGAATGCCGGCCGCTTCGCGCCGTCTTCTATGCAGCCACGGATTTTCTCCGCCTCGCGACGAAGCTTGCAGCGAGTGCGTCACAGTGCGCCGAGTACTACGTCTCGATCCCCCCGCTCGTCGCGGACAAGACACAGCCGCGCCCGAACCAGGCATCGCGGATCCGCGCCCTCGGCCCCAACTTCCACGCTATGGCCGAGATCCACTTCGCGACGTGGACTCGTTGGGTCGCGACCACCGGCTCGAGCTGGCACGCCGCGGGCGTCACGGCGCGACAGCGGATGGCGGCCGCCGGCTACGACGTCTCGAAGGGCGATACGTGGGCCTTCAACGAGCTGACGACGGCCGTCCGGCGAGGCACGGGGGATGCGCGGGCCAACGTACGCGAGTTCCTACGCGGCCTCTACGAAGGCGACGGCACGCAGCCGACCCGAGGAGCCGTCTTCGTCATCGGCTTCGGCCAGCAGTCGGGCGACGTCTCGCTTTACCAGACGACCCTCCAGAACTGGCTCACCGACTCCGCGTTCTGGACAGACATGAGCACGTACGTCAGCGACTGGTCGCAGGAGGTGTATGGCGACGTCCGCAGCTACGCCGTTCCAGGCGTACCGGAGTCCGTCCGCCGCGACTACCTGAACGACTACCTCCAGCACGTGCTCGTGCTCGCGGGCGTCGGCCCACCGGAGATCGAGAACGCGCGATCGTTCCTGAGCGCGACCTACAGCCCCCTCGCCAACGCGGCCTGGCAGCGCGACACCGGATACGGCTGGACGATCGTCCCTGCGCAGCAGATGGCCGGGTACGTGTCCGCGCAGGTCCACGCCCTCCGGTTCTTCAGCGCCACGAACGGGCAGCCGCAGGATCGCTGGGGCTTCGCGTGGGCACCGAGGAACGCCATGGGCATGTCCTCCGCCGACTTCGCCGCACAGACGGGCCTCGTCCTCGACCGGCTCGCCGCGGCCGTGCGCGATTCCGAGCAGATGCCCAACCCGGCTGATCCCGGAAGCGCCGCCTGCGGGCCACCCGGCCAGAACGTCTGGTGCGTGGGCGACGTTGAGGGCGCTCGCCTGACCGAAGCGTGGAAGTCGTTCAGAGGCTGGACCCAGTCGATGCTCTCGTTCGGAACGTCGGCGCAAACGATCCCAGCGGGGACGCCTTCAGCTGCGATGAGCCTCGCGCTCGTCACCGTGTCGGGGCTTCCCGTGACGACGCCCACCCCGGTCCTCGTGACGCTGAGCTCGAGCTCGTCGCAGGGCTCCTTCTCGACGAGCCCGGCTGGCCCGTGGTCGAGCACGCTGTCGCTCACGATCGCCTCGGGGACGGGCACCACGGCAGGCTTCTACTACCTGGACACGCGGGCGGGCAGACCCGAGCTGACTGCTTCCGCAGCCGGGTTCACGAACGGCACGCAGGCAGTGACGGTCGCGCCCGGGCCGGTTGCCACGCTCGCCGTTGCGCCGGCCTCGGCGACGGTCCGCGCCCGCGCGTCGCAGCGATTCGCGGCCGCCGGCGTCGACGCCTATGGAAACGCCGTCCAGGCGCCGGTGACCTGGTCGCTCACGCGGCCCGCCCTCGGCGGCGTCGCCCCGAGGGAGGGGCTCAGTACGACGTTCACGGCCGGCCGCGCCCTCGGACAGGGCTCCGTCGTCGCCTCAGCGGTCACCGAGATCGGGACGATCTCGGCCCGCGCTGCGCTGCGTGTGACGCCCGCACGGCTGAGAATCGCCTCCATTCTCTATCGCCCTCGCGGCCGCACGTTGCTCGTGTCGGTGCGAGCGGTCGACACTGCGGGTAAGGCCGTCTCACGAGCGAGCGTCTTCCTCCTCGTCAAGCGAGACGGCCGACGCTATGTCTCCAAGCGCGCTGTCACGGGTGCCGCAGGACGGACCACGTTCGGCATCCCGGCGCGGCGAGGCGGCTGCTTCACGGCCACGGTGAGGAAGGTCACCGCCGCGGGCTTCATCTGGGACGGCCGCACGCCGGGCAATCGCTTCTGTCGGCCGCGCCCGGGGTGAGGAAGCCACGCGGCCGCCGACCAGGAGCCCGCGGGTAGCGCCTCCGTGATGCCGGGGCCCCTGGCTGGCGGAGAGGCAGGGGCGACGGTTACTGCACGGGACGAAGCACCCGAGAGCGGCGTTCGGAGTACGAGCGACCCGAGACCATCGAGGGAGACAGCCGAGCCGGTGTGGGAGCACGACCTCGCGGAGGGTCTGCGGATTCTGCGCCTCGCGATCGACACCCACCTGATCACGCGCCACTTCGCCCCTGCTGATCCGCGAGCCCGGCGGGCTGGCGACGTCGGGCATGCTCGAGCGTTGTCGCATTTCCAACAGACGGCGACAGTTACCTACTCGCCAAGCGGGGCGAGCACGCGCCAAGCCGCCGGGGGCGTAGTCGCCCAGTCGTACAAGCTAACGCCGATCGTGTTTCCGTCGTCCGCGACGGCGGCAGCGAAGCCGGCGAGCTCCTCGGGCCCGAGCCGGTCGGCCACGCCACCTATGACGTGGATCGGGACGTCAGGGTTCTCCGTCTCGGTGCGGAGCAGCCGCAGTGCGCGTGTGACATAGCCGTACGTCGCGTCGAAGCCCTTGAACGCGCCGCCCGTGTACGCCATCGGCGCGAACGCGTCAGCGGCCTCGGCGAGCTCC
>DATDOS010000018.1:0-14460 GCA_035293125.1 Gaiellaceae bacterium
ACGCTCGGACGGTGTCGCTGCTCGTCGAGGTAGCGCTGTGCGTCGAGCGCCGCCATCGTCCCCGACCCCGCTGCGGTGACCGCCTGGCGGTACGTGTGATCCTGGACGTCACCGGCGGCGAAGACGCCCGGGATGTTCGTACGCGTCGAACCAGGCTCGGCCACGAGGTATCCCTGCTCGTCGTGGTCGAGCCAGTCGAGGAATAGAGCGGTGTTCGGATCGTGGCCGATGGCGACGAAGAGGCCGTCGGCCACGAGCTCGCTCGTCTCACCGGTCGACGTGTCTCGGAGTTGCACGCCGGTCATATGGCCGTCCTCGGTGCCGAGCACCTCCTCCACGACGGCGTTCAGGAGAATCTCGATCTTCTCGTTCGCGCGAGCCCGGTCGACCATGATCGGTGAGGCACGGAACTCGTCACGGCGGTGCACGATCACGACCTTGCGCGCGAACCGCGTCAGGAACGTCGCCTCCTCCATGGCCGAGTCGCCTCCGCCGGCGACGACGACCACCTTGTCGCGGAAGAACGCGCCGTCGCAGGTAGCGCAGTAGGACACCCCACGGCCCTGAAGCGATTGCTCCGACGGCAGCCCGAGTTGTCTCGCGCTCGCGCCCGTCGCCACGATGACCGCGTCGGCCCGGTACTCGTCGCCTCCGACCCAGACCCGAAACGGACGCTCCGAGAAGTCGACACGGGTCACGTCGTCGGTGACGAACTCCGCTCCGAATCGTTCGGCCTGTCGGCGGAAGTCCGACATCATGGCCGGGCCGAGCACACCATCGGCGTACCCCGGGTAGTTCTCGACGTCGCTGGTGATCATCAGTTGGCCGCCCCAGTTGAACCCCTCGATCACGAGCGGGCTCAGGTTGGCGCGGGCGGTATAGAGAGCCGCTGTATACCCGGCCGGGCCGCCGCCGATGATGATCACGTCGCGAACGTCGCTCAAGTCTGCTCCTCGGTCGTACGTTAGCCCCGCCTAGCGGGGCACAGGGGCTTCAACGTTCGGAGACAGTCGCCTGTTCCCATCGCTGCTTACGCAGCGTCGGCATCGCCGGCGAGAACCGCGAGCGGCGTCCGCTCGACCAGCTCGGGTGCGGTGAGGGGCCGCGCGGTCCGATCGACCGGCGCGGGCATCTCGAGCTCTCCCCCGATGCCGTGCCCTTCGAGCTTGCGGGCCGTGACGAGGACACGGGTCTCGAGTGACCCGACCGCTTCGTTGTACGCCCCGACCGAGCCGTTGAGGCTGCGACCGAGCTTCGCGAGGTGATCGCCGACCTTCCCGATCCGCTCGTACAGCTCGCGCCCGAGCGCGTGCACCTCGCGCGCGCTCTCCGCGACCGTCTCCTGCTGCCACGTCGCCGCGACCGTCCGGAGGAGCGCGATGAGCGTGCTCGGGGAGGCGAGTATCACGTTCACGCGCCACGCGTCCTCCGCCAACGCCGGGTCGTGCTCATGGGCTGCTCGGAGGTACGACTCGTCGGGCAAGAACATGACGACGAAGTCAGGCGACGGCTCGAACTGCCGCCAGTACTGCTTCGCCGAGAGCTTCACGATGTGGTCGCGCACCTGGCGTGCGTGGTCCGCGAGGTACCGCGCTCGCGCAGTCTCGTCGGCCGTCTCGAACGCGTCGAGATAGGCCGCGAGCGGTGCCTTGGCATCGACGACGACGTGCTTGCCCCCCGGGATCCGGACGACGAGATCCGGCCGCAGCGTGCGCTCGTCGTCAGACGCCGTCACCTGCCGGACGTAGTCGCAATGCTCGACCATGCCCGCCTGCTCGACGACGTTGCGCAGCTGGGCCTCTCCCCACCGCCCGCGGACGTGGGGAGCGCGGAGCGCATTCGCGAGGCTGCCCGTCCGCTCCGACAACGCGGTCACCTGAATGCGCAGGGCGCCGTACGCCTCGTGCCGCACCCGTTCCACACCCTGGAGCTGCTGATCCATCCGGTCGAGGGAGTCCTTGAGCGGGCGCACGTGCCCGGAGAGGCGTGCGTCGGCGAGCTCGAGGAACCGCGCGCTGTTCGCGTCGAGCGCTTCCGTCGACAGCGTCTTGATCGCTGCCGCGAGCCGGTCGTCGACCACTGTCCTCTCGGCGGCGAGCCCGGCCTCCGCTCCCGCAAGCGCCCTCTGGAGATCGATCACCTCGTCGGTGCGTCGCCTTCGCTCGATCAACGACGGACGAACGACGAGATACACGCCGAGCGCGCCGAGCGCGAGACCCGTGATGAGCGCCAGGATGACCATCGGATCGACGAACGATAGAGAGCGCTGCGGACGGAGCCTCGACGCGATCCGATGACAACCCAGGAGCAAGAAGGGCTGCTGCTACATTCGCGCGCGGCATGGCCGACAAGCCCCGTGTGAAGGCACCCAAGCAGCGGACGACGCCCGGTCCCGACGAGGCTGCGCGCACGCGGACGATGCTGATGTTCGGCGGCGTCGCGCTTGCGGCTCTCGTGGCCGGAGTCGTGCTGTTCGCGGTCGTCGGACGCGGTGGTAGTGGGCCGGACGAGGAGTCCGTCCGCGCCGGCCTCGAGGCTGCCGGATGCTCGTTGAAGGTCGTCGAGGCATTGCCTGGCACGCACTCGATCACGGATCCCGGGGGAACCTCTGACGAGTGGAACACCGATCCGCCGACGAACGGCCCGCACTACGGGGTCGCGGCGGTCTTCGGCGCCTACGACGACGAGCTCGAGCAGGCGCGTGTCATTCACAACCTCGAGCACGGTGGGATCTTCATCCAGTACGGGAAGGACGTGCCCGACTCGACTGTCGAGCAGCTCCGCTCCTTCTACGAGGACAACAAGACGGGCACGATCATGGCCCCGCTGGCGCGGCTCGGCGACGAGTTCGCGCTCGGAGCGTGGGTCGCAGACGGTGGGGACGACAACGGCTACCTCGCCAAGTGCGCGACCTTCGACGAGAACGCGATGTCGGCTTTCTTCCGAGCGTTCCAGTTCAAGGGGCCGGAGCGCTTCGACCCGAGCCAGCTCCGACCCGGAAGCTAGCGACGTACACTCGGTCCGCCGGGGTGGCGGAACGGGTGAGACGCGCCTGCCTTAAAAGCAGGTGTCCCTTCGCGGGACGTGTGGGTTCGACTCCCACCCCCGGCATGACGCGAAGCGTCATGTCCGCGAAAGCGGACCAGTGGAAGGGGTCGGGGGGAACCGGGAGGTTCCCCCAGCATTCACCGGGAGGTCGCCCAGCAGGAATCCGCTGACACGCGGATTCCGGTTGCGCGACAAGCCCTAAAGCGCGGCCGCTTCGCGGCCGCGGTCGTCGCGTCAACTCGACCGTGCTGTCGAATGTCGGCGACACACGGGTACACTCCGCCGGCCGTGGCGAGCCTGCCGGAAGCGCTTGCCCATGCCCAGCTCGAGTGGGATACGCCCCTGTACCGCATGGCGGTCGCGCAGCTCGACCAAGCGGTTTCCGTAGCGGACATTCCCGAGGACATCGCCGAGCGCCTGCGCTATCCGGAGAGGTCGACCATCGTCAGCATCCCGGTGCGCATGGACGACGGCCGGCGCGTCGTCTTCCCCGGGTACCGCGTGCAGCACTCGAGCATCATCGGCCCCACGAAGGGCGGGATCCGCTATGACCCCGAGGTGACGCTAGGTGAGTGCGCCGCGCTCGCCATGTGGATGACCTGGAAGTGCGCGCTCCTCCGGCTGCCGTACGGGGGCGCCAAGGGCGGCGTGCGCTGCGATCCGCGCAGCCTGTCGCTCGGGGAGCTCGAGCGGCTCACTCGCCGCTTCACCTCGGAGCTCCTGCCCGTCATCGGGCCCCAGGAGGACATCCCGGCGCCGGACATGGCCACGAACGAGCAGACGATGGCCTGGATGATGGACACGTACTCGATGCAGCGCGGGTATGCGGTTCCCGAGATCGTCACCGGGAAGCCGATCTCCATCGGTGGCTCGGTCTTCCGGCAGGAAGCGACGGGCGCCGGGGTCGTGATGGTCGTGAGCCGGGCCTGCGACCGCCTGGGGTGGCGCCTCGACGAGCAGCGATGCGTCGTCCAGGGCTTTGGCAACGTCGGCGCAGTCGCGGCGCTCGAGCTCCACGCGCTCGAAGCGCCTGTCGTCGCCGTGTCCGACGTCTCCGGCGGGATCCACGCCGAGGGCGGGCTCGACGTGCCCGCGCTCCAGGCGCACGCGCGCGAGCACGGCTCGCTCGAGGGTTGCGACGCCGGGCGGCGCCTCACGAACGACGAGCTGCTCGAGCTCGACTGCGACATCCTCGTCCTCGCGGCCCGGGAGGATCAGATCACGGCGGAGAACGCCCCGCGCATCCGGGCGCGGATGATCGCCGAAGGCGCCAACGGCCCGACCTCGCTCGAGGCGGACGGGATCCTGTGGGAGCGAGGCGTTCCCATCCTGCCCGACGTCCTCACGAATGCAGGAGGGGTCACCGTCTCGTACTTCGAGTGGGTGCAGGACCTCGGCCGTCTGTTCTGGACACGCGAGGAGATCCGGGCGAAGCTCGCGGAGAAGCTGTCCGACGCGTTCGACCGGGTGTGGGATCTCGCCGAGGAGCGCAGCGTGCCGCTCCGAACCGGTGCGCTCGTGGCCGGGATCCGCGAGGTCTCGGATGCCCTCGAGGCGCGGGGGATCTTCCCATGAGCAACGCTCGCTTTCAGCTCGCGTTCGCGGGGGAAACCATGTTTCCCCCGCGTGCCCCCTTCTTCGTGAGAGCGTGGGGAACCTCCCGGTTCCCCACACCCCTCCACGCTCACGGGCGAGAAGCTCGCCCGTGAGCGTCGTGCGTGACGCGATGGTGTCCCACCCGGGCCAGCTTCCGTCCGATGCGTCGGCGCAGGCCGCGGGCGAGCTCCTCCAGCGACCCGAGGTGCGCGCGGTCTTCGTGACCGACGACGAGCGGCTGGTCGGTGTCGTCACGCGGAAGACGCTCGTGCGAGAGGTGGTTGCGACGGGTCTGGACCCGAGGACGACGCCCCTCGGAGACATCGCGGAGCCACCGCATCACACGATCGGCCCTGACGTCCCGCTCGAGGACGCGTTCCGGTTCCTCGAAGAGGAGGATGCCGAGCGCGTTCCCGTCGTGGACGAGCATCACCGCCTGATCGGCGTCCTCTCCCGGAGCGTCCTCCAGCGACGGCTGGCCGAGGACGAGGAGGCAGAGGACGACGAGGAGCCGCTTCCGCCCGCCGCGTAGACCCGGGTCGGGGACGGATCGGCACGAAGTCGACGCAGATCGGCGGGTGGTCGCCTTCCTTGTGTGCTAACAAGTGTGTATGCGTTTGCACATCACACTCGCGGACGAGGTCGTCCGTGAGCTCGACCGTCGTGTCGGGCCGAGGCGCCGCAGCGGTTTCATCGCGGCGGCCGTTCGCATGGCGCTCGACGATGAGCGCCGCTGGGATCTCGTCGAGTCGTCGCTCGGAAGCGTTCCGAGCGAGGGGCACGAGTGGGACGACGATCCGGCCGCCTGGGTTCAGCGGCAGCGACGCATGGACACGGCTCGCGTGGGCTGAATGGCCGGTGTGCTGCTCGACACGACGGTGGTGATCGACGCGCTCCGCGGCCGTCCGGAGGCGATCCGACGGCTCCGTCGTCTGCGTGACTCGGGCGATCACGCCTACGTGTGTGCGATCACCGTGGAGGAGACCGTGCGCGGGCTTCGACCGTCCGAGGCAGACCCCGCTCGGCGACTCTTCGACGGTCTGCGAATCGCTCCCCTCGAGGAACGGGAAGGGTGGCAGGCCGGCGAATGGCGTCGAGACTTCGCGGCCGAAGGGCGGACGCTGACACAGGCGGACTGCCTGATCGCTGCCGCCGCGATCGCCGTCGGTGGGCGGCTCGCGACCGGCAATCCTCGCGACTTCCCGCTCGAAGGGCTCGAGGTCGAGCACTGGCCGGCGGGCGTGTAGGTCGCGCGGCGTCTCAGCAGCAGGTGTAGGCGCCCGGGGGCGCGGGGCCTTCGTCCCTCTCGGGGAGCGCGGCGGCTGCAAGCGCGGCGCCGTGGAGGATGTCCCACTCCGAGACCTCGATCTCGTGGAGACCATAGGCGCCCATGATCTTCCGCAGGACGACGAGCCCGGCGACGATCACGGGTGCGCGACCCGGCTCGATCCCGGGGATGCGAAGCCTCTGCTCGAGCGTCATCCCGGCGAGTCGCGTCAGTTGTCCGTCCACCGCAGCGCGGGAGATGCGATGGCCGTGTGTTCGCTCGGGGTCGTACGCCTGGAGGCCCAGGTCGAGTGTCGCGAGCGTGGTCACGGTCCCGGCCACGCCGATCGCGCGTTGGGCCTCGAGGGCGGGGAGGAGAGCCCGTACGTAGGCGGCCGCCGCGGCGAGCTCGGGCCTCGAGGGCGGGTCGGACGCAAGGAACCGCTCGGTCACCCGCACGCAGCCGACGTCGAGGCTCGTCGAGGCTCCGACGCTGCCGTTCGAGCAGAGCACGAGCTCGGTCGAGCCGCCACCGATGTCGACGAGGAGCGTGCCGTCGAGGAGCGGCCGCCCGGCGGTGACGCCGCGAACCATCATTGCCGCCTCCTCCGGGCCGGTGAGCAGCTGGGTCTCGAAGCCGTAGCTCCACTCGATCTCGCCGAGGAAGGCATCCCCGTTCTCCGCATCGCGAACCGCACTGGTCGCGATGGCGAGCGTGCGGCTCACGCCATGCGACTCGACTTCTCGCCGGTACTCGGTCAGGCAGTTGCGCACACGGGCGATCGGGACGGGCAGGAGGCGACGCCGCTCGTCGACGCCCTCGCCGAGGCGCGTGATCGTGAGGTGCCGGGCGACCTCTGTCAGGTCGTCGCCCTCGACGTCCGCGATCAGCAGCCGGGTCGAGTTCGTCCCGAGGTCGACCGCTGCAACGCGGGTCATCGGAGGGGCAGCAGGACCCGGAGCCAGCGGGTGCGCCGCTGGGCACCCTCCAACGACCCGAGGAGCACGTCGAGCCGCGCGCGGGACACGCGAAGGCGTGCGAGAGCGGATTCGAGATCGCGGTTCGAGCGGTCGGCCTCGGCGAGGAGGCGTTCGGCCCGGGCGGCGCGCTCGTCGAACGACGAGAGCTCATCGGAGAACGCTGCGCCGGTGCGCTTCATCTGCCTCCACAGCCCGACGCCGCGGACGGTTGCGAAGACGATCGCGGAGAACGCGAGCACCAGGCCGGCGAGAAAGGCAGGCAGAACCACCCTGCGCCGATCGTACCAGTGGTCATCCTGGGATCCAGCGCACCGTATTTCGGATCCAGGATCTTCGTCTTTTCGCCAGAAACGGGAGACCTGCACCATCTTCTGACCTGTTTAGGATCCAATTGTGTAGATTTACGCACCACAATCCAACTGGGAAGGAGCGGCGATGAGCGGGAGCGCAGCGAACGGGCAGGGCCGGTGGGCCGGGATCGAGAGGCCGTACACGGAGGCCGACGTCGAGCGGCTGCGGGGGAGCTTCCGGATCGAGCACACGCTCGCGAGGCTCGGCGCTGAGCAACTCTGGCGGCTGCTTCACTCGGAGCCGTATGTCGCCGCCCTCGGTGCGCTCACCGGCGCTCAGGCCGTGCAGATGGTGAAAGCCGGCTTGAAGGCGATCTATCTCTCGGGCTGGCAGGTCGCGGCCGACGGAAACCTCGCCGCGCACACGTACCCGGATCAGAGCCTCTACCCCGTGAACAGCGCCCCGGCGCTCGTCGGGCGGATCAACAACGCTCTCGTGCGAGCCGATCAGATCGACTCCACCGAGGGGAAGAACGGCACGTACTGGCCGGCGCCGATCGTCGCCGACGCCGAGGCCGGGTTCGGTGGGCCGCTCAACGCGTTCGAGCTGATGAAGGCGTTCATCGAGGCGGGCGCCGCGGGCGTCCACTTCGAGGATCAGCTCTCGTCCGAGAAGAAGTGCGGCCATCTCGGCGGGAAGGTGCTCGTCCCCACCTCCCAGTTCATCCGGACGCTCGTCTCTGCCCGTCTTGCCGCCGATGTGCTCGACGTGCCGACTGTGCTCGTCGCCCGCACGGACGCACTCTCTGCGACCCTGCTCACGAGCGATGTCGACGAGCGCGACCACGAGTTCCTGACCGGCGAGCGGACGCCCGAGGGCTTCTTCCGCGTGCAGCCGGGCATCGAGGCACCGATCGCGCGAGGCCTCGCATATGCGCCGTACGCCGATCTCCTCTGGTGCGAGACGTCGACCCCCGACCTCGACGAGGCGGCCGCGTTCGCGGAGGCGATTCACGCGCGCTACCCGGGCAAGCTGCTGGCCTACAACTGCTCGCCCTCGTTCAACTGGAAGCGCCATCTCGACGACAAGACGATCGCCTCCTTCCAGCGCGAGCTCGCCCGAATGGGCTATAGGTTCCAGTTCGTGACGCTCGCCGGGTTCCACGCCCTGTGTGCGTCGATGTTCGACCTGGCGACCGGCTACGTGGAGGATGGGATGAGCGCTTACGTCAAGCTCCAGCAGCACGAGTTCTCACTCGAGGACCAGGGATACACGGCGACCAGGCACCAGCGCGAGGTGGGGGCCGGGTACTTCGACGCGGTGCTCGAGGCGATTACCGGCGGCGAGAGCTCGACGCTGGCGCTGAAGGGCTCGACCGAGGAGGCGCAGTTCGAGGCGGTGCCGGCAGCATGAGCACAAGCGCGGCGACGGCGGCGGTTCTCGCCCCGGACGAGGCGGGCGTCCTCACGGCCGAAGCCCTCGATCTCGTCGTTGCGCTCGAGCGGGAGTTCGGCGACCGGCGGGATGAGCTGCTCCTGGCGCGGGCGGAACGCCAGGAGCGGATCTCCGCGGGCGAGCTTCCCGACTTCTTCGAGTCGACCCGAGCGGTGCGAGAGAGCGACTGGCGAGTCGCTCCCGCGCCTCCCGACCTACGGGATCGCCGCGTCGAGATCACCGGGCCCGCGGGCGACCGGAAGATGGTGATCAACGCCTTCAATTCCGGCGCACGGATCTACATGGCCGACTTCGAGGATGCGAACTCCCCGACCTGGGAGAACGTCGTCGGCGGCCAGCAGAACCTCACGGACGCGATCGAGCGGACGATCTCGATCGAGACGCCTGAAAAGCGCTACGCGCTGAACGACGAGGTGGCCGTGCTCCTGGTCCGCCCCCGTGGGTGGCACCTGCTCGAGCGGAACGTCGAGATCGCCGGCCGCCCCGTCTCCGCGAGCTTCTTCGACTTCGGCATCTACTTCCAGCGCAACGCCGAGCGGCTCCTCGCGCGGGGCACTGGACCCTACTTCTACCTCCCCAAGCTCGAGAGCCACCTCGAGGCGCGACTCTGGAACGATGTGTTCTGCTTCGCCCAGGACTCACTCGGCGTGCCGCGCGGGACGATCAAGGCGACCGTCCTCATCGAGACGATCCTCGCCGCGTTCGAGATGGAGGAGATCCTCTACGAGCTCAGCGAGCACTCTGGCGGCTTGAACGCCGGGCGCTGGGACTACATCTTCTCGGTGATCAAGAAGTTCCGCGACCGCGACGACTTCGTCCTCCCCGATCGCGCGCAGGTGACGATGACCGTGCCGTTCATGCGCGCCTACACGGAGTTGCTCGTGCGCACGTGTCACGGGCGCGGGGCGCACGCGATCGGCGGCATGGCGGCGTTCATTCCGAGCCGACGCGATCCGGAGGTGAACGAGGTCGCGCTCACCCGCGTGCGCGACGACAAGGTGCGGGAGTCCGGAGATGGGTTCGACGGGACGTGGGTCGCACACCCCGATCTCGTGCCCACCGCGATGGAGGTGTTCGACGCGGCGCTCGGCGATCGCCCGAACCAGCTCGAGCGGCTGCGCGAGGACGTCTCGGTCGCGGGAGCCGACCTGCTCAACGTCTCCGCGACACCCGGAGAGATCACGGAGGCCGGCGTACGGGCGAACGTCTCGGTCGGGATCAGATACATCGCAGCATGGCTGTCGGGGGTCGGCGCGGCGGCCATCGACAACCTGATGGAGGATGCCGCCACGGCCGAGATCTCCCGGTCGCAGATCTGGCAGTGGGTACATCACGGCCGGGTTGCGCGGGGTGACGTCGAGCGGACGATCGCGGACGTCGTCGCCGAGCTGCCTGTCGATCCCGTCTACGGCGAGGCGCGCGACCTCTTCGAGCAGGTGGCGCTCGGCGCAGAGTTCACCGAGTTCCTCACCCTTCCCGCCTACGACCGGCTTCTGGAGCTCTCGTAGTGTCGGACGGCAACAAAGCCGACGACCTCGCCCTCGCCCTCGAGGAGGCGATCGTCTCGGGCGAGATCCCGCCCGGCAGCGTGCTGCGCCAGGAGCACCTGTCCGAGCAGTTCCAGGTCAGCCGCACGCCCGTGCGGGAGGCCCTCCGGCGACTTGCTGCGCTCGGCCTCGTCACGTTCGAGCCGAACCGCGGCGTCCGCGTTCGCCTGCTCTCGCGGGACGAGCTCCGCGAGGCGTTCATGGTGCGCGCAGAGCTCGAGAGCCTCGCGACCGAGATCGCGACACCGAAGATGTCCGCAGCGGACCTCGCGGCGCTCGAGCACGCCGAGCGGAGCTTCAGCGAGGCGACGCTTGCGCTGGTCGAGATGAGTCACGCGGGACGGCAGGATCTCCAGCTCGCGCGTGAGTGGCTCCTCGCGAACCATGCGTTCCACGACGTGATCTACGCCGCCGCCGAGGTGCCGCTCATCGAGCGGATGGCAAAGGCGGCTCGGCGAACCTTCCTCGTGAAGCCGGTCTGGGCGACGGGTGCCGACCTCGACGAGCTGTACCGCAAGAACGACCGCCAGCACCGGGCGATTCGCGAGGCGATCGCGGCCCGAAGTCCCGCGGGCGCGCGTGTGCTCGCGCGTGAGCACGTCCTCTCGTCCGGTCGCCTGCTGGAGGCGATCCTGGACAAGGTCTCGGCGCAAGCGCGGGAGATGTCGCCGATCGGGCTCTCGAGCTAGTACACGCGTCCGTAAGTTCGGTCGTGGTTGGCGGCCCCCAGACCGAGCAGTCCTAGGACGCAGGGAGCCCCGATACCTGAGGTATCGGGGCGACCGAGGACGACGGAATGCGAAGCGTCTGGGGGTCGCCAGACACACACGTGTACTTGCGGACGCGTGTACTAGCGTCTCAGCGCGTCGGCGGCGAGCGCTGCAGCCATTCGTAGAAGGCGCTCGCGCTCCCGTCGAACGAGTAGGCGGTCCGGCGTACCGTCGGGAACTGCTTCGCCGTCCGATCGAGCTGCGCGAGGAGCAGTGCGCTTCCACATGAGCTCGACGCGTTCGGGATCACCCGCGAGAAGTCCCGGAAGTCGACGTACGCGACGCGGTTCGCGACGCGGACGCTCCGGAGCATCCCGGCGGTCTTCGCCGAGAACCAGCCGCCGTATCCCCGGCTTCTCTCAGCGGCAGTCGGGCCCCGCAGTAGAGCCCGCATGGCGCCCGTCAGGACTGCCGGTGTCTGCGCGGTCCTCGCGAGTGGGAGCACCCGCGCGCAGCTCGGTCCCGGGTCGCCGTGCGGGGCGAAGATCTTGACCACGATCGTCCCGTCGGGCACGTGCGGAGCTGCGCTCACCGTGGCGACCGCCGCCACAGCGACGGCGGCGAGCGCCGCGCCGAGCAAGAGGAGATACCACCAGTGCCTCATCTCTCTGCGAGTCTCGCGCGCGGTGGGCAGCGGACGCATCGGGGCAGGCCACCGAGTGCTGCGCGGTCTTCTACGGAGGACGCCCCGGCTCAGGGGAGGCGGTCCGCGCCGTCCACGAGGACGCGCTCGACCTCGAGCTCGTCTGTCAGGACGACGACATCGGCCGGGAGGCCGACACCCAGCCGCCCTGCGGTCGGTTCGCCGATGACGCGCGCGGGGATCTCGCTCGCGGCCAGAACAGCTTCCTCGAGCGAGGCGCCGAGCGCGTGGAGGTTCCTGACCGCTTCGATCATCGTCACCGTGCTCCCGGTGAGGACACCATCGGCGGTGCGTCCGCCTGGGGTCGTGGTGGTGTCGGTCACGAGCGCGACGCGCCCCTTCGCCGCCCGCCAGACAACCGTCGCCGTCTCGGGCGCGAGGTGGACGCCGTCGAGGATGACCTGCACGACGACGTCGTCCCGCGCGAGCGCCGCGCCGGCGATCCCCGGGTCTCGGTGGTGGAACGGCCGCATCGCGTTGAAGAGGTGCGTCACGGTGTGGACACCGAGGTCGAACCCCGCGTTGGCCTCGTCGGCGGTCGCGTCCGAATGGCCGAAGGAAACTGCGATCTCACGCCGGAGCAGGGTCCGGATCAGGTCGTGCGCGCCGGGAAGCTCCGGCGCCAGCGTCACGAGGCGCACGGGCCCGGCAGCGAGCAGCCGCTTGAGCAGCGCCTCGTCCGGATCGCGCTGCGCGGCGGCCGGATGCGCGCCGAGGCGCGCGAGGGAGAGGAACGGCCCTTCGAGATGCGCCCCCAGGATGCGGGCTCCTTCATTTTCGGCGGGTACCTCGCGGAGCGCGGCGACGAGCCGCTCCTCGGGAGCCGTGATGAAGGTCGGGAGGTAGGCGGTGACTCCCGTCCCGAGGAGCGCCTCACCTGCGCGCCGGTATCCGTCTCGATCGGCCTCGAAGAAGTCGATGCCCGCGAAGCCGTTGACCTGAAGGTCGATGAAGCCCGGTGCCGCGAGGCCGCGTCCGTCGGGCGACGCAAGGCCGTAGCCGACGACGTGCCCGTCCGCGATCTCGACGTCGCCGGGGACGATCCGACCGTCGACGAGCGCGGCATCGACTCCGAGTCTCACGCCCCCTTGGTATCACGGCGGCGGGCGTTTCCGCCGCAAGGCGCGCTATACTCGAAGCCGCGACGCGGGGTGGAGCAGTCAGGTAGCTCGCCGGGCTCATAACCCGGAGGTCGCAGGTTCAAATCCTGCCCCCGCTACTGGAAAAGCCCCGGAAACGGGGCTTTTTCGGGTAAGCGTTCAGACCCCCGGCAAGGTCAGGCGAGCGCGGGGATTGGGTCGCCGCGGATGCTGGCGGTGAGGACGGCGGAGAGGTAGGCGAAGAGCGAGCGCTCTTGCAGGCGGCAGGTGACCGAGGCCGAGAGCAGCCGCTCGATCGTGCGCTCCCCGCGCTCCGACTGGCTGCCGAGGGAGAGCTTGCGGTAGATGACGGCGCCGCGGAGGCCGCGCTCGGCGTGGTTGTTGGTCGGCTCAACGCCGTCGACGAGCGTGAAGGTCCACAGGGCCGGCCAGCGCTTGAGCAGATTCTTGGCGAAGAGGCGCTGGTACTTCGTCTTGGTGCTCTTGCGCGCCGCTTGCTCGAGCAGCGCCCGCAGCTCCTGCTTGAGGGGGGCGACCCGCTCGAGCAGGAGGGCCCGGTCGCCGCTAGCGCGGAGCTCGTCCCAGGCCGCGAACAGGCGTCCTGCGATCGCGAGGCCGACCTCGCCGAACTCCTTCTGGGCGGCGAGCCCCTCGCTGTGGGCGGTGAAATCGCGCACGAGGTGCGCCCAGCAGAGCTGGCGCCGCTCGGGGTCGAGGTAGTTGTAGGCCCACCAGCGATCGGAGCAGGCGATGCCGGCGAAGTCCTCGCCGAGGAGCGCCTTCAACTCGCGCTGGTGGCGGTCGGGGGCGATCCGGAAGACCGCCGCCCGCTCGGTCAGCGCGCCCCAGAGCGTGCGCCGCGCTCCCGCCGTGCGCCAGCCGGTCTCGTCCACGTCACGGCGGAAGCGGAGCGGATCTGCTCGCGCAGCCCGGCGTGGGGCGCTGCGAGCGCTTCGCCGGCGCGCTCGATGATGGTGTCGATCGAGCCGGTCGAGAGCTCCACCCCGAACAGCTCGTCCATGAGCTCAACGGTGTCGCGGCGGGAGACGCGGTTGCGGACGGCGAGGGTCGCGACGGCCGCTTGCAGGCGGGGGCCGAAGGCAGAGCGCGGGACGCCGGTGGCAAGCTCGGCCCGCGTGCA
This sequence comes from Gaiellaceae bacterium, assembly GCA_035293125.1. Taxonomy (GTDB): domain Bacteria; phylum Actinomycetota; class Thermoleophilia; order Gaiellales; family Gaiellaceae; genus GMQP-bins7. The sequence goes on from DATDOS010000018.1 coordinate 13,839, forward strand.
GGCGGCACAGGCGGGGCAGCGCAAGCGGTGGAGGCGGTGCTCGCTCACCGTGACCGCGATCGGCGGCAGCTCGGAAACCTGGTGGCGGTGCACGGCGGCCACGTCGACCCGCTCGTCCTCGGAGAAGACATGCGCGCAGGCCTGGCAGCGCTCCGGCCAGTGCTCGACGACCTGATCGACGCGCTCGAGCGGAAGCAGTTGCCGGTTCTTGCCTTCGTGCCCAGGCTGGCCGCCTCGTCTTCGGCCCGAGTCTGGCTTCGGTGGCCGCGGCGGCGTCGAGGGCGGATCCTGCGAGGGCGGCAGCGAGGAGTTGCGCGAGCTGCGATTGAGGCGCTGCTCGAGCTCGGCGACGCGGGCCTCGAGCCGCCGGTTGGCCTCGATCAACTCGCCGACTTGGATCAGCAGGGCGACCGCCGTCTCCCGGTCGCCGTCGAGGATCGCCTCCGCCTCGGCACGCTCCATGCCGAGCTAGTTCGCCGCCGCGAGCGAGGTCCCTGCTTACAGAAATGACAACAAACTGAGCATATTCGACGCCCCTGCGGCGATCCCTCCGAACCACAGGCAGACACCGTACGACGCCGTCCCATCCACGACCATCCGGGGAGGGGGTGAACGCTTACCT
>DATDOS010000019.1:0-10922 GCA_035293125.1 Gaiellaceae bacterium
GCCGAGCGCGATGTCCTCGGCGGAGAGGTCGGGGTCGGAGGAGGAGAGCAGGTACTTGCCGTCGAGGCGCTCCTCGGCCGCCACCTTCCGGTGGTCGATCAGGAGCCGACCGGTCTTCGTCTGGCGGAGGTAGCGCGAGAGGGTGGGATGGTCGCGCAGGGCGCACTCGGCACGCGTGTGCGCCTCGCTCGCCTTGGCGCTCTTGGCCTTGCGTCGGGCAGCCTCGATGCGCTGAAGCTCGGCCTCGAGGCGGGCGATGTGCGCCTCGCGCTCGGACTTGTCGCGCTCGGCCTCGGCCGGGTTGTGGCAGACGACGAAGCGGCGCGCGTTGTCGCCCTCGCCGAGGCGCACGTCCTTCACCCGCAGGTTGTCGCGCACGAGCTGATAGCGGTAGTGCGCGGGTTTCTGTGTATCTGACTGGTTCGTCCGGCGGGGTCGTGACGATCGCGGCGTAGCCGCGGTCGGAGCGATTCCGCCGGACGGCCCGGAAGGAGGCCCATGATGCGCGACATGGAGATCCCGGACGAGCTGATCGATCAGCTGCTCGGGGACTATCAGGGGCCGGAGCAGTTGACCGGCCCGGACGGATTGATCACTACCCGCCAGGCCAGGTGCCGCCCGAAGAGCAGCTGGCCGAGCAGACCGCGCTGCAGCGGCGCGCCTTCGAACTCCTCGACATCAACCCCGGCCGCGTGTAGCCAGAAACCGCCACCCTCGCAAGCGCCCATCCCGCCTGGCAAGCGGGATTTCGCGTTCTCAGCTCAAAAACTTCGGCCTAGAGTTAGCCAATCGCGCTCACCATACGAGCGCAGTGCTGCATCATGAGCGCCCGCGAACCAGATTGTCAAATCGCTTGCGGCGAGGCGGGCGGCGAGATCCGCTCGACGTGTTTGCCGCTCAGCTTCGACGCCGCCGCGAGTGTCGCCTCGATGATCGGCTCGTAACCCGTGCACCGACAGAGATTGCCGGCGAGTGCTTCCTGGACGGCCTCGCGCCCCGGATTCACGCCGAGGTCCTCGAGGGTGGCAACAGCTGCGACCACGAAACCAGGCGTGCAGATTCCGCATTGAACAGCTCCCCGAGCGGAGAACTCGGCAACGACGCGCCGACCGACTTGTGACGCTGCGACTGCTTCGACCGTCTCGACGGTCAGGCCCTGGCACTCGCTGGCGTAGACGAGACAGGCGTTGCCAGCCAGGCCGTCGAGCAGAACCGTGCACGCACCGCAGTCGCCGGTGCCGCACCCGAGCTTCGTGCCTGTCAGCCCGAGATCCTCACGGAGTACATCGATCAGGAGCCGATCTGCAGAAGCGGCGACGCTGACAGGCACGCCGTTGCACACGAACGAGAGCTCGATCGCTGCTCTATCCACGGGAGTTTGTCGCGCGCTCGTGAGCGATCCGGATCACACGCGCCGCGAGCACCTCGGTCATCCTGAGGCGGTACGTGCGGGTCCCACGTACGTCGTCGATCGGGGACGCCGCCTCGCGAGCAAGCGTGGCGGCAGTGTTGATCGAGCGGTCATCGACGGTCGCTCCGATGAGCGCCTGCGCTGCGCGGGGAGCCAGGAGCGGCGTCGCCGCAACCCCGCCGAGGGCGATGGCGGCATCGACGCAGACCCCGTCCTCGATCACGAGCCGTGCGGCGACTCCAACAACCGCCAGATCCATCCACGCCCGGTATGTCGCTCGCTCGTACGCGCTACCGCCGCCAGTCCGAGGGAGCTCGATCGCAGCGAGGAGCTCGTCGGGCGCGAGGCTCGTGCGGCCCGGTCCGACGAAGCATTCGCTGATCGGAATCGATCGCGACCCCGTCGCTGAATCCGCGTGGAGCGTCGCGTCGAGGACCAGTAACGCGGGGAGCGTGTCGCCAGCGGGTGACGCGCGACACACGTTGCCGCCGAGGGTCGCTCGATTGCGCGTCTGGGCAGCGCCGACGACCCGCGCGCCGTCGCGAAGCGCGTCGATCGAGGGCGCCTCGAGCTTGGCTAGAGCCCGCATCGTGACCGCGGCTCCGATTCGCAGCCCGCTCTCGCTCTCCGTGATCGTCGCAAGCTCGGGAAGATGCTTGATGTCGACCAACAAGGAGGCGTCAAGCACGCCCGCCGCGCGAAGTGTGACCAGGTCCGTTCCGCCAGCCAGCACCCGCGCCCCGTCGAGGGCAAGCTCGTCGAGGGCGTCAGCGAGAACTCGTGGACGGCTATAGACGAAGACACCTGGTAGGGGGGGCGGCGCAAATGTGACGGGTACCGAAGCGTCGCTGCGCTTTGCTGCGATGCCCAGGACGGTGGTCGGCGATAGAGGAAGCGACGTCGGCTGCGACCCCACAGCGTCGCGCACGGCGCTTCCGATCGCCGCAGCCGGCAGGATCGCCGGTGCTTCGCCCACCCCCTTCGCTCCGCCAAACGGGCCGGTGCCTGGGAAGCCTTCCTCCACGAGGATCTCAACATGCGGGGGCACGTCGGCGATCGTCGGTATCCGGTAATCGACGAGTCCGGCATTCACCGTTCGGCCACGCTCATCCGTCTGAACCTCCTCATACAGCGCGTAGCCAATCCCCTGGATCACGCCGCCGCGGATCTGTCCGTCGACCCCCGCCCGATTGACGACCGGCCCGGTGTCATGGGCAGCGACGTAGCGCAGGACATCGATCCTCCCACTCTCCTCATCCACGTCCAGTTCGACGCCGTGGCAGTGGAACGTGGGCTCGTTGAACGAGTTCACGACCAGGCCGCTGGCGCACGTCTCATCGATCGCCGGCGGAATCGGCGCGAAGCGACCGACGCCGATCACCGGTCCGCCAGTCGCAGAGATCAAGTGCACGACGTCAGAGAGCTGGCGTTGGGTTGACGGCGCACCGGCCACCATCACGGTCCCATCACGAAAGACGAGGTCGCTCGCCGTGGCCTCGAACGCGTCGGCTATGAGCCGCTGTACATCGGCAACGGCCGCGGCCACGGCCCCGCCTGCGCCATACAGGGTCCGGCTCCCCTGAGAGCCGAAGTCGATCGGCCCGGTGTCCGTGCTTCCCGCTACGACGTGGACACGGTCAGCCGAGAGTCCGAGTCCCTGCCCTACGACCTGCGCCAGCGCCGTGCTGACTGCGCCGGTACCAATCTCGGTCGCGCCCGTGTAGACGAACGCATCGCCGGATTCGCCGAGCGTGATCGTTGCGCCTCCGCCTGCCGGAAACGTATTCCACCAAGCGCACGCGAGTCCATACCCACGTCGCAGCGCAGTACTTCGACCCGCGACGTGCCGAGGCTCATGAGGTGCGGCGCGCCACTCGTCGAGAACCGCTGCGACTCGCTCGAGGCACGATGACATCGCAACATTCGCCAGCGACTGGCCGGTCGGCCCAACGGCACCGTCACGCATCACGTTTCGACGACGGACATCGAGCGGTGAGGCGCCGATGACCTCGGCGATGTCGTTCATGTGAGTCTCGTATGCGTAGGCCATCTGGGGCCCGGTCGGAGCGCGAAAGGAACCCGTCGGGACGGTGTTCGTACGTACGGCGGCTGCAACGACCTCGATCGCATCGATCGAATACGGGCCTGCCGCTTGGAGCGCCGCGACGGAGACAAGCGCAGTCGTGTCGTACACGTAGGCACCGGAGTCGAGGTAGATCGTCGCGCGGCGGCCGAGGATGGAACCGTCGCGATCGATTGCGCTCTCGAGACGCACGATCGAGTTCTCGCGCGGCGCGGGCGACTGGAACTCCTCCTCTCGCGAGCAGACGACCTGGACCGGCCGCCGGGTCGCCAGTGCGAGCGCCGCCGCGTACGGCGCGAGACCGAGGTGAAGCTTCCCTCCAAATCCGCCCCCGAGGCTCGGGACAATGACCGAAACCCGGGCGAGGGGGAAGTCGAAGAGCTGCGCCAGACCCTGTCGAACCTCGAACGGCGCCTGCGAGCTGGTCGTGACGATGAGGCGGTCATCGATTACCTCGGCGAGGGAGCAGCGCGGCTCCAGATAGGTCTGGTGAACGCGATGGGACACAATCTCGGTCGTGACGACGCGGTAAGCGTCGGCGAAGGCGCCGTCCACGTCGCCGCGCGAGAGGCGCTGCGGGCTGACGACGTTTTCGCTGTCCCCAACAACCCTCGGTGAGCCGGGTTCGATCGCATCTGCCAACGTGATGACGAAGGGCAGCTCGTCGTAGACGACCTGAAGCGCTCGGGAGGCTGCTAGCGCCGCTGACTTCGTCTCCGCGGCGATGAGCGCCACCGGCTCGCCTACGTAGCAGACACGATCGCGCGCAAGGATCGGCTCATCTGGCGTCATGACGCCGTACCGTCGCTCGGGCAAGTCCCCAGCCGTAAGGACAGCTGTTACACCGGGTATGGCGCGGGCAGCCGCAGGGTCGACGCTGGCGATTCGGGCCGCCGGATGCTGCGCGCGTACGACCACGCCGTGCAACATGCCCGGCCGCGCAACATCTTGGGTGTACAGAGCCGCGCCCGTAGCCTTGGTCTCAGCATCGGGACGGCGCCAGGCCGCGCGCGCATCGTGAACGCCCAGATCTGTTGTGGCGTCAGTCGCAGCCATGGTCATCGCGCATCTGCCGACGGCAGCGTGTAGATCTCCTCACCGGCGCCGACGACGCGTCGTTCCCGTATCCAGGGCAGAGGCACCGAGGGGTCCGATGTGTCGATCTCGCGCGCGAGCCGGTGGCCGTCGAAGATCGCGTCGGCGACTTGCTGCCGTGGCGACAGACAGTCGCCGATCCGGTACACAGCCTCGACGCCGGCGTCGGCAAGCCCTTCTCCAGCGCCCGTCACCTCCGCGTACAGGGCACCGTTGGCAATCCGTTGCGTGGTGAGAACGACTGCATCGAAGGGCCACGAGTGCTCGACACCGACTGCTTCGGCGCGACCGTGAGCCACTCCGTCTGCCACGGAGTCGAGCACCACGCCGCTCGCAACGACGACACCGAGTTCTTGAAGCATCGGTGTCATATGCACGCTCTCGCCCGTGTAGCGCATGTACGGCCCTGCATCACCAAGCGGCGTGACCAGCGTCACTGAGTGACCGTCACGGGCGAGCTTCTCGGCAATGCTGACACCCATGAAGTAGCCCTCAGCGTCGTACACGACGACGCGCGGGCCTGGCACGGACTTACCTTCGACGAGCAACTGCTCAGGCGTGAGAACGTGAGGAAGTGCCGCGTCTGCTCCCGGCAAGGGCCGATGAGTGAACCCGTTGGTTCCGTCGCCGCACCAACGCGCTCCGATCGCGACGATGACGATGTCCGCTCCGTACTCAACAACGTCATCGGCGCCGAGTCGCGTCTTCAGCACAACTTCGACGTTCGCGAGCTTGTCGATCTGGATCTTTCGGTAGTTGACGATCTTATTCCAGTCGCCCATTCCTGGAAGCGCGCCAACCCAGCGGATGTGACCGCCGACGTCCCGTTCGGCATCGACCAGATGTACGCGACGCATGCCGCGCTTTCCGAGGGTGATTGCGCACTCCATCCCGGCCGGACCAGCGCCGACGACGAGAACGTCCCTGTCCGCATTACGCGCGCGCGAGAAACGCTCCGGGTGCCAGCCTCGGCGGAACTCCTCTCCGGCTGTTGCGTTCTGCGTGCAGATCAGATGCCAGCCGGCGTTGATCCGCGAGACGCAGACGTTGCAGCCGATGCACTCACGTATCTCGTCGAGGCGACCCTCTTCGATCTTTCTGGGAAGGAACGGGTCGGCGATCGTCGGACGGGCGGCGCCAATCACATCGAGCTGCCGCGACCTGATGACCGCGACCATCGTGTCGGGATTGATGAAGCGCCCCACGCCGATGATCGGCTTGCGTGTTGCTGGACGGATCTTCGCGACCCACTCACCCTGGAAGTTCTCGCCGTAGAACCTCGAGGGCCCCGCATCCTTTATCCAGAGCTCCACGGTCTCCCCTCCGACCTGGACGTCCCATAGGTCGACGAGGTGATCGGCGAGCTCGATGAAGCCGACCCCGTCCTCCTCGACACGAATCCCGACGTCGCTGTCGTGGAGGGTGTCGATGCAGAAGCGCGCGGCGATCGCACACTGGTCGCCGACCTCTTGCTTGACGCGTTCGAGCGTCTCGAGCCAGAAGCGCGCGCGATTCTCAAGCGAACCGCCGTACTCGTCGGTCCGCGTGTTGTGCAATGGCATGAGGAACTGGATGGGAAGGGTTGCGGCTTCTCCGCCCCAGATGTTCACGATGTCGAAGCCAGCGGCGAGGGCGCGCTGCGCGGCTTCGACGTAGAGCTGCTGAACCTCGCGGATCGCAGCCTTATCCATCGCGACGACCGCTCCCAGCCACGCCGCCTCCTCAAGCCGGTCGGATACGTGGCGTGCGGGCTGACGACTGTCGAAGCCGGTAATGAACGCGCCGCCAGCGTGTAGCTCGATCCCCGCCAGCGCATCGTGCTCGTGGACCTTGTCGGCCATGAGGCTCCAGTTCCGCACGTCCGCGTCGTCCCACAGGCGTGATGGCGTCATCTGGCCCGCCCAGTCGTACTCCGGACCGATCGTCGTTGCTTCGGTGGTGACGGCGGCCCAGCCACCCTCGGCCTTCATCGCCCGGTGATACGCCTGTCCTCCAGGAAAGACGTCGCCGAAGCCCGTGCAGTGCGGTGCCTGGTAAAAGCGGTTCTTGAGCGTCTTTGGGCCGATCGGCACCGACTCGAAGAGAACGTCGTATTTCGGATCCCTAGGCACTTGTAGACCATGTTCCTATCACGCGGCTCGCGCAATGTGAGCGTGCGCCCGCATCATGGACATGCGTCGGAAAGGTGTCAAACCCGATCGCTTCACGCGGTCTCGGCGCGATGCAGATAGTCAAGTCGGCTGTAGTGGTGTAACGCCCTCGCTCCTCGGGTGGACGGGCTGGCGTGTCAGGCCGGCTGCAGGGCTCGCACCTCCTCTCGCGCGGGTGGGCGCTCGTCCTCGTCGACGAGGACGAGCGCGAGCGACTCTTGGGACAGGTAGCGGCGCCCGACCAGACACAGTCGTTCTGTTCGATCAGCAGGGCGCCGGCGAGGCGGATCGCTGAGCGGTCGTTGGGGAAGATGCCGACGACGTCGGTGCGGCGGCCGATCTCGCGGTTGACGCGCTCGAGCGGGTTGGTCGAGCGCGGCTTCGGCCAGTGCGGCTGAGGGAAGGCGTAGAAGGCGAGCAGGTCCTCCTCGGCCTGCTCGAGCAGCTCGGCGACCTTCGGCATCGGTCCTTGCAGGCGAGCGATCACCTCGCCGACCCGCTCGCGCGCCTGGGCGCGGCTGTCGGCGTTGAAGACCTCCCTGAGCGCGGCGGAGACGAGCCCGCGCTGGGCGGGACGGCAGTGCTGGTGCATGTTGCGCACGAAGTGCACGTTATGCCGACGTCGGCATAACGTGCATTACGCCGACCTTCGGGTTATGCCGACTTCGTCGTGGGAGGCGTTGTTGGGGGCGGTGATCGCGGCAGCGGGGTCGGCATAATCAGAGCGCTTCGAGGAAGGCGAGGATGGTGTCTGGGGGCCGGTAGCGGCCGGGGGTGCCGTTGGTCGGTGTGGTGCGGGCGAGTGCTCGCTCTTTGAGTGCGAGGTCGGCGTGGAGGTAGATCTGGGTGGTTTCGACGCCCTCGTGTCCGAGCCAGAGCGCGATGACGGCGGTGTCGACGCCGGCGTGCAGGAGCCGCATCGCGGTGGTGTGGCGCGCCGGTGCCGAGGTGGAGATCGGCGCGGGTGAGCCCGATCAGCTCGGAGGCTCGCAGTCCGGTTTGGATCGCGACGAGTAGGAGGGCGTGGTCGCGGCGGCCGACCCAGGTGGTTTGGTCGGGGGCGGTGAGCAGCGCGTCGATCTCGGGCTCGGTGAGGTAGGTGATCAGCGCGCGGTCGAAGCGTTTGGGCGGCATCGCGAGCACGCGTTGGATGACGGCGGCGTGCTCGGGGTGGCGCAGCGCGGCGAAGCGAAACAGGGAGTGGATCGCTGCGAGCCGGGCGTTGCGGGTGCGGACGCTGTTACCGCGCTCGCGTTCGAGGTGGTCGAGGAAGGCGGCGATCAGGGGCGCGTCGAGATCGTCGAGGTCGAGCTGGGATGGCTGGGTGCCGGTGCGCTGCTGGGCGAAGACGAGCAGCAGCCGCAGCGCGTCGCGGTAGGCGGCGATCGTGTGCGGGCTGGCGTGCCGTTGCCGCTGCAGCCGGTCGGTGAAGAACGCTTGCAGGGTCGGAGCGAGCGCGCTCATGGCCGTCCTCCCAGGTGACGCTCGAGTCGCTGCCCCGCGAGCGCGAGCAGCTCGGGCGCGGCGGAGAGGTACCAGTAGGTGGAGTCGGGGTTGACGTGGCCGAGGTAGGTCGCGAGCAGCGACAGCCGCGGCTGCACGTCGCCGTCGTTGTGGTAGCCGTCGAGCAGGGTGCGGATCGCGAACGTGTGTCTGAGGTCGTGGATCCGGGGCCGGCAGGACGCGGAGCGGGGCTTGAGGCCGGCGCTGCGTCTGAGCTGCCGAAAGGTCGCGTGGACGTTTGCAGTAGAGCAGGCGCGTCCCGGCCGGGGAGATGAACAGCGCCGGCGCGCTCGGCGACGGCGGCAGCCGATCGCGTCGGCACAGATAGTCGCGCAACGCCCGCATCGTGCTCGGGTGCAGCGGCACCTCGCGCGACTTGCCGAACTTGCTGTTGCGCACGACCAAGAGCTCGTGCGTGAAGTCGAGGTCGCCGCGGTCGAGGCGGATCGCTTCCCCGACCCGCATCCCGGTGACCGCGATCAGCCCGATCAGCGTCCGGTAGGTCGCGACCCGCAACGGGAAGCGCAAGGTGTCGGCGGCGGCGATCAGCGCCGCGATCTCCGCGTCGGAGTACAGGTAGGGCGTCGCCCTTGGCGGCCGGCCCGCGAGCAGGTCCTTGGGCGGACCTCGGTCGCCGGGTCGAGCGTGTGCAGGTAGGCGGCGAAGCCGCGCACCATCGAGAGTCGGAACGCCCACCAGCGACCGCTGCCGCCGCTGGGGAGTGTCGCCCACGCGAGCGCCTGCTCCGTGGTGACGGTTGCCGCGCCGGTCTGCTCGAGGTAGTCGACGAACTGCGGCAGCAGCTTGCCGGCGCGGTCGAGCTTGTGGTAGTGCGCGACGGATCCGCCGATAGTCGGCGAGCGCCTGGCGAAGCGGGCTCATGCCGCACCGCCAATCCAGGAGCGAGCGATCGTCCGCAGCGCCTCCCGGTCGACCTTGGCGTAGATCGCGGTCGTGAGCAGGCTGCGGTGGCGCAGCACCTGCCCGACCTCGGGCAGCGTGGCGCCCGCCCTGAGCATCTCCGTTGCCGCGGTGTGCCGCAGCCGGTGCGCGGTGATCTGCCCCAGCCCTGCCCGTCTGCCGGCGGAGACCACCACGTTGGTGACACCGCCGGGCGTCAGCGGTCGGTGCGGCGCCTTGACCCGCACGAACACGCAGCGGCCCTCCGCACTTCCAGGACGCCCGCGACGTGAAGGACCCTGAGTTTTCTGGAGGCTCCCGAACCAGGCTCTGTCCTGGAGGAAGGAGATGCTCCGCTCATGGCAACGATGAGGAAGTACTCAGAGGAGTTGCGCGAGCGGGCGGTGCGGCTCTACTTCGAGTCGAGCCGGCCGATCGCGCATGTCGCCCGTGATCTCGGCATCCACCGGGAGGCCCTGCGTCAGTGGGTGCGCCAGGCGGAGGCGGACGCGACCCCGCGCGCCGCTCGCGTGCTCCCGAGCGAGGTGCAGGAGGAGCTCGACCGACTCCGCAAGGAGAACGCCGAGCTCAAGCGGGCGAACGCGATCCTGAAGGACGCGAGCGTCTATTTCGCGCAGGAGCTCGACCCGACCCGGCGACGGTGACCCGCTACGTGGACGAGCGGCGGGACGCCTTCGGGGTCGAGCCGATCTGCCGTGCGGTCGGCGTGCCGGTGAGCACGTACTACGCGCGCAGATCCCGGAAGCCGTCCCGCCGCGAGCTCGCCGATCGCGTGCTCATCGCCGAGATCCACGCTGCCCGTGAGGGCTACCGGCGCGTGTACGGGGTGCGCAAGACCTGGAAGGAGCTGCGCCGGCGCGGCGTCGACGTCGGCCGCGACCATGTCGCACGGCTCATGCGCACCGAAGGGCTCGAAGGCCTCCGGCGCGGCAAGAAGAAGCGCACCACGATCCCGGACGAGGCCGCGGTCGAGCGGGCGCGCGACCTGCTCCAGCGCGACTTCACAGCGACCCGACCGAACGAGAAGTGGGTCGCCGACGTGACCTATCTCAGGACCTGGCAGGGCTTCTGCTACCTCGCCTTCATCCTCGACTGCTTCAGCCGGATGATCGTCGGTTGGCAGCTGGCCACGCATCTGCGAACGGAGCTCGCGATGGACGCGCTCGAGATGGCGAACGGGCTCCGCCACCCGTCCGACGCGCTGATCGCGCACTCAGATCGCGGCTCCCAGTACACGAGCCTCGCCTACACCGACCGCCTCGACGAGCTCGGGATCGCGCCCTCGGTCGGGTCGAAGGGGGATGCCCTGGACAACGCGATGGCCGAGGCGTGGGTCGCGAGCTTCAAGAGCGAGCTCGTGGACGGGTGCCGCTTCGGAGGTTTCGAGCACGCCGAACACGAGACGCTCCATTGGATCGGCTTCTACAACGAGGAGCGCCTCCACGAGGAGCTCGGCGACGTCCCGCCTGCCGAGTACGAATCGAACTTCGACCACACGAACCGGCGCTTCGCGCCGGTCGAGGCCGGCCAGCCAGCGCTACAATGGGGCGCGCTGGCCGGCCTCGGAGGAAGGGTGTCAGCCAGATAACCGAGCCTCCAAGAAACCCAGGGCGCTTCACACGTCGCCGGGCGCCTCACCCGGCATGCGCGGCGGCTCGTCCTCCACCTGCCCCGTGCCTGGCCCTGGCGGCGCGAGCTGCTCGCGGCCTTCGAGCGCTTACGTCTGCTCCCGGCGTAACGCGACGGGCGAGACGCACCG
>DATDOS010000020.1:0-3486 GCA_035293125.1 Gaiellaceae bacterium
CGCCTCGAAGCGCCCCAGCCAGTCGAGAGCTTCACCCTGGTCCCTCGTCGCCGGCGAAAGCTGGAAGCGGCGAGCGCTTCGCTCGAGCTTCGAGCGACGCTTCGAGAGCGGCTCTCGCCACGTCTCCTCGCCTTTCCAGACGAGCACGTCGAACGCGACAAAGCGAGCGGGAATCTCGGCGGAGAGCTTGCGAATGCGGCTCTCTGCGGGGTGGAGGCGCGTCTGCATCGCGTCGAAGTCGAGGACGCCATCGCGCTCGATCACGATCTCGCCGTCGAGCGCAGAGCGCGGTGGCAGGAGCTTCTCGAGATGCCTGAGCTCGGGGAAGTAGCGAAGGAGCGGGCGAGCATTTCGCGACCACAAGCGCAACTCACCCGAGGCGTTCTCGAGGAGACCGCGAAAGCCGTCCCACTTCGGCTCGTACTGCCACTCGGCTCCCTCCGGAAGCTCACGCACGAGCTCCGCCTCCATCGGAGGGAACGGGATCGAGGGATCGAGCTCCGGCGGGCGCTCGACGGGTTGGCGGGCGCCGATGCGCGAGCGGGCCATGTCCTGCGGAGCGTATCGACGGCGTCGCCGGCTGCCCTTATCCTTACTTGGACAAGGAGGTAAGAAATGGACGTGGCTGCGAGAGTCACTTCGAAGGGGCAGATCACGCTGCCGAAGGCGGTTCGCGACGCTCTCGGGCTTCAGCCCGGAGACAGCGTGCTCTTCCGCGTGGAGAACGGCCACGCGCTCCTCGCGCGCACGCCGAACCTGCTCGAGCTCGCTGGATCGATCCCCGTTCCGCCGGACGTGCGTGGTCTCTCGTGGGAGGAGATCATGGAGAGGATGCGCCAGGCGCGCGGCGAGCGGCTCGGGTGAGAGCGTTCGTCGACACGAACGTCCTCGTCCGCCATCTCACCAAAGATTCTGCGCACCAGGCGGGGAGGGCGACTGCGCTGCTGTCGACAGCGGAGCGGCTCCACCTTCCGGACGTCGTGTTCGCCGAGACGGTCTACGTGCTCCAATCCGTCTACAGGGCTCCCCGGGAGCTGGTAGCCCAGGCAATGCGTGGGACGCTGGGGTTCCCGTCGATCGACGTCGAGAACCGAGCGCTCCTTGTTCGGGCGGTCGACGTCTACGAGCAGCATCGTCTCGACTTCGCGGACGCATACCTCGTTGCCCTTGCCGAGGCTTCGGATGTCGGTCTGATCGCGTCCTTCGACCGGTCGCTCGATCGTGTCGAGACCGTGACCCGCGTCGAGCCGTAGGCTACGCGGATGCGTCGCGTCGCCGTCACCGGTCTCGGAGCCGTCACACCGCTCGGGCTCGACGCGCAGTCGACGTGGGAGGCGGCCATCGCAGGGCGGAGCGGTGTCGACTTCATCCAGGCGTTCGACGCCACGGGGTTCCCCGTGCGGATCGCGTCCGAGGTCAAGGGCTTCGACGCGGAGGCCGTTGTCGGGCCCAAGGATGCGCGGCGACTCGAGCGCAACGTCGTGCTGGCGGTCGCGGCGGCACGTGAGGCGTGGAGCGACGCAGGCGTGGAGGGAGTGGATCCCGCGCGTGCCGGAGTCCTCGTCGGCTCGGCGATCGGCGGCGTCATGGGCGTTATGGCACAGAACGACGTGCTCCGCGAGCGCGGCCACAGCCGGGTCTCCCCGTGGTTCCTCCCGAACGTGCTCGTCGACTCTGCGAGTGGGCAGATCGCCATCGACCTCGGCGTCCGCGGCCCGAACTACGCGCCCGTGTCGGCGTGCGCGACGGGCTCGCACGCGGTGGGGGAGGGCGCCGAGACGATCCGGCGGGGCGACGCCGACGTCATCCTGGCCGGCGGCACGGAGTCCTGCATGCACCCGGTGATCCTCGCCGGGTTCTGCGCGATGCGCGGGTTGGTTGCGGAGGACGAGGATCCAACCCTTGCGTCGAGGCCGTTCGACGCTACCCGCGCGGGATTCGTGATGGGGGAAGGTGCGTGCGTCCTGCTGCTCGAAGACCTCGAGCGGGCGCAGGCACGTGGCGCGCGGATCTATGCCGAGGTGCTCGGCTACGGGACGTCGAACGACGCCCACCACATGGCGCAGCCCGATCCCGAGTCGGTCGGCGCCGCCGAGATGATGCGTGCGGGTCTCTCGCACTCCGGCGTCGAGCCGCAGCGCGTCGGCTACATCAACGCGCACGGGACGTCGACGCCACAGGGGGATCTCGCGGAGACGAAGGCGATCAAGGAAGTGTTCGGCGCGCACGCGTACGAGCTCGCGGTCTCCTCGACGAAGTCGGTGCTCGGGCACCTGTTCGGGGCGGCGGGGGCGGTCGAGGCGATGATGTGCGTCCGTGCGCTGCACGAAGGCGTGCTGCCGCCGACGATCAACTACCGGACGCCTGATCCCGAGTGCGACCTCGACTACGTGCCGAACGAGGCGCGGAGCGTGCAGGTGGACGTGGCGTTGTCGAACGCGATGGGCCTCGGCGGGCACAACGCGTGCGTGTTGCTTGGCCACGTCGACTGAAGCGCACCCCCCAGTCACCCCCAGGTTCCGGGATTCGGGACTGGCTACCGCAACGACACCTTGTGGCTCTGAGCCACAAGGTGTCGTTGCGGATCGAGAGGAGGCATGTCGAGCATGGTGTCTCGACACGGACTTGGCACAAAGCGGGTCCCATCCTGCGCCACACTCGCGGGGTGCCTGTCAGTGCTCCCCGCTACGACAAGCGGGTCCTCGCCGCCGCTCGCCGGCTCGACGACGAGCAGCAGCCGATCGCGGAGATCTGTCGTCGAGTGGGTGAAGCGTGCGATCAGCTTGGCCTTACCCGGCCGAGCTACGTTCATCTGCGCCGCATCATCAGAGCCGAACGCGAAAGGCGCCACACTCTCGAGGCCATAAGGGGTGAGCTCGTCGAGCAGGTGCTCGGGGGGCGAGCTCCCCGGATCGCCTCAGCGCATGCGCGAGCGCGCGAGGCGAAGGTGTGAGCCGGCTTGAAGCGCCGGTCTTGACGTGACCCGATCCATCTTTGTGGCTCAGAGCCACAAAGGCGGTTCAGCGTCTGTCAGGCACGGGCGCGGGGAATTGACGCCTCAGGCCGCTCGCAGATCGACGGTTGCCGACGTCAGCTCGGTGAGAGACTCGAGGATCACGTCGGCGAGCGCGAGCGCTTCTACCGGGGGCGGGTAGCGACGGTTCGGGATCGCGATGAGGCGCATGCCCGCAGCGTGCGCCGCGCGGATCCCGTTCCCCGAGTCCTCGATCGCCGCGCAGCGCTCCGGCTCGACCCCGAGTCGACGCGCCGCCTCGAGGAAGACGTCCGGGGCCGGCTTCCCGCGGGCGACCTCCTCCGAGGACACGGTCACGTCGAACAACTCGGCGAGCTCGGCACGAGCGAGCACCGCATCGATGATCGTCCTGTTCGACGAGGAAGCAAGCGCGAGCCGGAATGACCCGGCGAGGCGCGCGACGGCTTCGGTCGCTCCCTCGATCAGCGGGAGGTGCTCCGCGTACCGGGCCT
>DATDOS010000021.1:0-18867 GCA_035293125.1 Gaiellaceae bacterium
GGCCGGCAGAGCCGGCCTCCGCCGCGGCCTGACGCCGCTCGCGGCACCAGGCTCTCCGGGCCCGTACAGGAAACTGCGTGGGGGACAGGATTAATCCTGTCCCCCACACTGTTCTTCTCCCTCCGGCCTGGCACCGCGAGCGACGCCCGAGGAACGCGCATGAAGGTCGGGGTTGACACAGGGCGTCTCATGCAGTCAGCCTGGCCAGGACGTCGTCGTGAGCGACCTCCTCGTCCGGACGGCCCGCCCTGCGAATCGAGACACCGTCCGCCCGCGCGACGACAACCGTGGCCGCCCCGAGGCGCCCGGCCTGCGTCAGCTGACCCTTGAGCGACCGGGCGGCGTAGTCGGTGTCCGCAGCGATCCCCCGCCCCCGGAGCTCGTGCAACCACAGCGCCACGGATTCGCGCGGTGCTGCTCCCTCCAGGGCGAAGAACACGTCGATCGCGGGCGGGCTCGCCTCGACGCTCGCATGCTCGAGCGCGAGAACGATCCGTTCGATGCCGGCGCCGAAGCCGACCCCGGGCGTCGGGGGACCGCCGATCTGCTCGACGAGCCCGTCGTAACGCCCGCCGCCGGAGAGCGTGCTCTGCGCCCCCGCTTCCGGCCCGACGAACTCCCAGGTCGTCCTGGTGTAGTAGTCGAGTCCCCGGACCAGCGTGGGAACGCGCACGTACGCGATCCCGCAGGTCTCGAGGTCGCGCAGCACAGCTGCGAAATGCACCTGACATGCCGCGCAGAGCGACTCGCCGATCGTCGGGGCCTCGCGAAGAGCCGCCTGCACCGACGGGGGCTTCGCATCGAGGTTGTCGAACACGCGGAGCGGGCTCGTTCGAGCCTTCTCACGAGTTGGCTCGTCGAGACGCTCGAGGTTCGCCGTGAGCCAGATCCCCAGCTCCTCGAGATAGGCAGGACGGCACTCCGAGCACCCGATCGAGTTGACCGCGAGCTCGAACTCGGTGACGCCCAGCCGGGCGAGCAGCGCGTGGTAGAGCTGAATCACCTCGGCGTCGAGCGACGGGTCGTCCGAACCGATGGCCTCCACCGACAGCTGCCAGTGCTCCCGAAAACGACCTCGCTGGGGGGCAGCGTACCGGTACATCGTCCCGATCGTGTAGAGCTTCACGGGCTGGCTCTCGCGGTGCATTCCGTGCTCGACGTAGGCGCGGCAGATCGGAGCCGTCCCCTCGGGCCGCAGCGTGAGCGAGCGGCCGCCGCGATCCTCGAACGTGTACATCTCCTTCTGCACCACGTCCGAGCCTTGCCCGGAGGTCCGCTCGAAGAGGGCCGTCTCCTCGAACACCGGCGTCGATATCGGTCGGTAGCCGTACAGCCGGCACAGGCGCTCGGCCTCCCCGACGACATGCCGCCAGAGCGGCTGCTCGGACGGCACGACATCGCGCGTCCCGCGCGGCCGCTCAATCTTCGGAGCGCGGCTCACCCAGCCCGCTCCGCACGCAGCTCGGCGAGGAACGGATTCCGCGCAAGCTCGTCGCCCAGAGTCGTCGCCGGGCCGTGCCCCGGATACACGACGGTCTCGGGCGGAAAGGCTTCGACGAGCGAGCGGATCGACCCCAAGAGCGTGTCCCAGTCGGACCCCGGAAGGTCCGTGCGGCCGACGGATCCGGCGAAGAGGACGTCGCCGGAGAAGAGGCACCCGTCCGTGTAGTACGCGACGTGAGCAGGCGAATGCCCGGGCACGGAGAGGACGTCGAATTCGATCCCGGCAACGTCGATCGCCTCGCCTCCCACGAGCAACACGTCGGGCGTGTACCCGCGAAGGGCGATCGCCGGCGGGGTGAACACCTCGGGATGTTCGAGGAGCTCGCGCTCGGCCTCGGGCATGTACACCGGCGCTCCGGTGTCGGCCGCGAGCCCGGCGACCCCGAAGAGATGATCCCAGTGTCCGTGCGTCACCAGGATTGCGCCGCATCGCGCCCCGAGCTCTGCGAGTCGGAGGCGGAGGTCCGTCGCGTCACCGCTCGGATCGATGACCACGGCCTCGTCAGCCCCGGCGCCGCCGCGGACGACGTAGCAGTTCGTCCCGATCGGTCCGAGCGAAAGCGGTTCGACGCGGAGCGTCATCGGTCGGGCCCGTCAGCTCCCGCGCCGGCCGCCGGCCTGCTCGCGTCGGGCGGAGCGCTTCAGGTACGAGCGGTAGAAGACCCCGTCGAGGAGATAGCTGAACGGAATGAAGATGGCGACGATCAACGCCGTCTGGGTGATCTGCTGGCCCAGCGTCAGGTCGTTCGAGAGCAGCATCACCGTGCCCAGCATGATCGGAGCGAAGATGAGCCCGCGCTTGAGCGTCCGGCGCCACGACGGAGCCTGGGCCTGGCGCGTCGGGCGCGACGGCTCGGCGCGGGACTTCGGCTCCGATCTCGCGGCGGGGATCTCGTCGGGATCGAGCTCGTTCCCCTCGGCGTCCTCCCAGACGTACTCGTGACGGTGCTCCTTGGCGCGGCGTCGGCGCTGCTTTCGTGTCGGCATCCAGCGATTATGCCCGCGCGGTCCAGGCGATCCGCCCACCACGGACGACGGAGTCCACGAGGTCGCCGCCGAGGTGATAGGCGAGGTGTCGCCAATCCTCAGCGCCGAGGAGGACCACGTCCGCGTCGAAGCCGGCAGCGAGCCGTCCCTTCCGCGCTGCGCGGCCGAGAACATGTGCCGCGTTCACCGTGCATGCGGAGAGAGCCTCCTCCGGCGTCAGGCGGAGTTGCATGACCGCCAGCGAGCACGCGAGCGGCAAGCTCTCGCAGTACGCGCTTCCGGGGTTGAAGTCCGTCGCGAGCGCGATTGCCGCCCCCGCGTCGGCGAGCGCGCGGGCCGGAGGCAGAGGCCGGTCGAGGAACAGCGCGCTCGCGGGCAGGAGGACGCCCACGACGTCGCTCGCCGCAAGAGACGCGATCCCGACGCGACCGGTGACCTCGAGGTGATCGACCGACCTCGCGCCGAGCTCGATTGCGAGCGGGATGGCTCCCGCCTCGGTGAACTGGTCGCCGTGGAGGCGGAGCTCGAGGCCAGCCGCCCGGCAGGCCACGAGATAGCGGCGCGCCTGCTCGGCGTCGAACGCCCCGCGCTCGAGGAAGACGTCGGCGGCCTCTGCGAGCGAAGCGGCGTCGGGGAGCACTTCGTGAATCAGGAATTCGACATAGGCGTCTGGTCCCGCGCTGGTGTACTCGGGCGGGATCGCGTGCGCACCGAGGAACGTGGGAACTCCGCCGGCAGCCTTGATCGTGCGAAGTTGGGCGAGCTCGGTGTCTCGATCGAGCCCGTAGCCCGACTTCGCCTCGAAGGTCGTGGTCCCGGCCCGGAGCATCCACTCCGCATGGCGCGAGAGCGCGGCGGCGAGCCCGGCCTCACCGGCCGCGCGAGTCGCACGAACCGTCGACAGGATCCCTCCGCCCCGAGCGTGGAGCTCCTCGTAGCCTGCGCCGGCCGCGCGCAGGGCGAACTCCTCCACGCGATCGCCGCCGAAGCACGCATGCGTATGGCAGTCGACGAGCCCCGGCACGGCAGAGAGCCCGCGTCCGTCGAGCTCCTCGACATCGCCGTCGAGTGCTCCCAGCTCGCGCATCGGTGCAACGCTCACGATCCGTCCGCCCTCGCAGAGGACGTAGGCATCGGCGACGACGTCGACCGCTCCTAGCTCGGGAGCACGGAGAGGTGCGGAACGGCCCGCGGGGCTCACGGCCTGGGCCAGGTCACGAATCAGCAGCCGCCGCGGGGCTGGCGTCTTGCCGCCACTCACGGGTCAGGGCGCAAAGCCGATGGAAGGTCGATTCCATGCTCTCGAGCAGTGGCGAGGGCATCTTCGTACCCCGCGTCGGCGTGTCGCATCACGCCGGTCCCCGGATCGGTCGTAAGCACACGCTCGAGCCTCTCCGCGGCGGCATCGGTTCCGTCGGCGACCACGACCATGCCCGCGTGAATCGCGTTCCCGATCCCGACGCCTCCGCCGTGGTGCACGCTTACCCACGTCGCGCCCGCGGCGACGTTGAGAAGCGCGTTCAGGATCGGCCAGTCCGCGATCGCGTCCGAGCCGTCGCGCATGGCCTCGGTCTCACGGTACGGCGAGGCGACCGAGCCCGAGTCGAGATGGTCTCGCCCGATCACGACCGGCGCCGAGACCCTGCCCGAGCGGACGAGCTCGTTGATGGCGAGCCCCGCCGTAGCCCGGTCGCCGTAGCCGAGCCAGCAGATCCTCGCCGGAAGTCCCTGGAACGCGACGCGGCCGGGAGCGAGCTCGAACCACCGGCGGAGCAGCACATCGTCCGGGAAGAGCCCCCCGAGCTCCCGGTCGATCTCCGCGATGTCCGCCGGATCCCCCGACAGAGCCGCCCAGCGGAACGGACCGACGCCCCGGCAGAAGAGCGGCCGGATATAGGCCGGGACGAAGCCCGGGTATGAGAAGGCGTCCTCTACCCCTCCGTCATAGGCCTCCCCGCGCAGATTGTTGCCATAGTCGAAAACGTAGCACCCGGCACGGACGTGCTCGAGCAGGCCCTCGACGTGTGCCGCGATGGAGATCCTCGCGCGGCGGAGGTACTCCTCGGGATCGCGAGTCCGCAGGGCGGAGGCCTGCTCGACGTCGAGCCCCTGAGGCACATACCCGGTCAGGGGGTCGTGGGCGGCCGTCTGGTCGGTGACGAGGTCGAAGCGCTCGCCGCGGCGGGCGAGCTCGGGGATGACGTCGGCGGCATTGCCGAGTAGCCCGACAGACAGCGCGCGGCCGTTGCGCGACGCGGCTCGCACCCGTTCGAGGGCGCCGTCCAGCGAGTCCGTCGCCTCGTCGAGATAGCGCAGCTCGAGGCGGCGCTCGATCCGCGACGGGTCGACTTCGACGCACAGGATCGCGGCACCGGCCATCGTCGCGGCGAGCGGCTGGGCGCCGCCCATGCCGCCGAGACCCGCGGTCAGAATCGTCCGGCCGCTGAGGTCGGAGGTCCCGAAGTGCTTCTCCCCGGCCGCCGCGAACGTCTGGTACGTGCCCTGCAGGATCCCCTGCGTCCCGATGTAGATCCAGCTTCCGGCCGTCATCTGGCCGAACATGGTCAGCCCTTCGGCCTCGAGGCGCCGGAACTCGCCCCAGGTCGCCCAGCGCGGCACGAGCAGCGCATTCGCGATCAGCACGCGAGGCGCCCACTCGCTCGTTCGAAAGACACCCACCGGCTTTCCGCTCTGGACGAGGAGGGTCTCGTCGTCCCGCAGGCGGAGGAGCGTGCGCACGATCCCCTTGAGGGCGTCGTGGCTGCGTGCCGCACGCCCCGATCCGCCGTACACGACGAGCTGCTCGGGGTGCTCAGCGACGTCGGGATCGAGGTTGTTGAGCAGCATCCGGAGAGGTGCCTCCGTCTGCCACGAGCGGGCGTTCAACGTCGTCCCGCGGGGTGCGCGAATGCGGCTGAGATCGCCGCACAGCGCCTCAACGGCGGCGTCGGCTGCCAGGAGATCCGTCATGCGAGCGCGCCGATCTCGTTTTCGGCCGCCGCGAGGACGGTACCCGACCGGATCGCGTCGGCCACACGCTCGATGTCGGCGCTCAAGGAGCGGTCCTCCACGAGCCGTGCCGAGAGCGTGCGGACGACGTCGTGCACCGCACCCACCCCTCCCCCGGGCTTCAGCGGCGCGAGGAACTCGATCGCCTGCGCGCCGGCGAGCAATTCGATAGCGAGCGTCCGCTCGCCGTTGTCGAGCACCTGCAGTGCCTTGAGGCCCGCGGCGTTCCCCATCGAGACGTGATCCTCCTGCCCCGCGCTCGTCGGAATCGAGTCGACGCTGGCCGGATGAGCGAGGACCTTGTTCTCGGAGACGAGCGCCGCAGCGACGTACTGCGGGATCATGAATCCGGAGTTGAGCCCGCCCTCCTCGACGAGGAAGGGCGGAAGCCCGTCGGAGAGGCTGGGGTTCACGAGACGCTCGACGCGCCGCTCGGAGATGCTCGCGAGCTCTGCGACCGCCATCGCCAGCACGTCGAGCGCGAAGGCGAGCGGCTGGCCGTGGAAGTTCCCGGCCGAGACGATCTCGTTCTCCTCGACGAGGACGAGTGGGTTGTCGGTCGCGGAGTTGAGCTCGACCGCCACCGTCGCTTCCACGTAGTCGAGGAGGTCGCGGCACGCGCCGTGCACCTGCGGCGCGCAGCGGAGCGCGTAGGCATCCTGCACCTTGTCGCACCAGCGGTGGGATTCGATGATCGCCGAGCCTTCGAGCAGGCGCCACACGTTGGCCGCCGCCTCCTGCTGTCCTTTCAGGGGTCGCGCCCGGTGGACCGCGGGAGCAAAGCTCGTCCTCGACCCCTGTAGCGCCTCGAGCGAAAGCGCGCAGGCGAGGTCGGCCGTCGCGGCGAGGCGCCGCGCCCGCACGGCTCCGAGAGCTGTCATCGAGGCCATGAACTGCGTCCCGTTGACGAGCGAGAGCCCCTCTTTGCTCCTCAGGGCGATTGGCTCGAGCCCGACGTGCCGGAGAGCAGCCGCGCCGTCGAGCCGGCGGCCGTCGACGAAGGCCTCGCCCTCTCCGACGAGCGGCAGCGCCAGGTGCGCGAGCGGCGCGAGGTCACCGCTCGCGCCGACCGAGCCGCGGGCCGGCACGACGGGCACGACGCCCCGGTTCAGGCATTGGACGAGCAGCTCGACCGTCTCCACGCGCGCGCCGGAGAATCCCTTGGCCAGCGCGTTGGCGCGTAAGAGCATCGCGCCACGGACGACATCGTCCGGATACGGCTCTCCGACGCCACAGGCGTGGCTGCGGAGGAGCCGGAGCTGGAGCTCCTCGGCGAGCTCGTCGGGAATGTGGGCTGAGACGAAGCGGCCGAAGCCCGTGTTGACGCCGTACGTGTGCTCGCCTTTGATCGACTCGACGAGCCGACGGGCGGCCCGCATGCGGTCTCCTGCACTGTCGGCCAGCTCGGCGTCCACGCCGCCGACGGCGGCATCCCACACATCTGTGAGGGTCAGCTCCTCGCCCGTCAGGACGATCGTCCGCGTCACGGCCCGAGTCTAGAGCCCCAGAGCGCGCTCGAGCACACGGGAGTCGTCGACGCCCGGCACCTCGACTCCTGCGGCCGCCGCCGCTGCGAGCACGGATTCGGGAACGAGCCCGACCAGCTCGCCACCGCTCACGGCCACGCCGCGCGCCGACGCCTCCCTCTCGACTCGCTGCACCACTTCGTGGAGGGGCGAGCGCTCGAGGTCGAGGACGTTCATGCTGACCTGGACGCGCCGTGACCGCGGGAGCAGGAGCCCGATCGCCTGCACGCCCGGCATTCCACCTCCGGACTCGCGGATCGTGGCCGCGATGTCGCGAGCTACGTCGGGCTCGCCGGTATCGAGATCGACGTTGTAGGCGACGAGCGGAGGGCGTGCGCCGACCAGAACGGCGCCGGCGCGAGGATCGAGCCGGCGCGGGCCCGCATCCGGGACGAGCTCCCCGGCCTCCACGCGACGACCGAGCTCCCCCAGGCCACCCCGGCGGAAGAACGCGGGTCGTCTCCCGCCGCCCACCTCGCCGTAGAGGAAGACCGGCAACGCCAGCTCTGCGCCGATCCGGGCGGCGAGGGAGAGCGCGGCTACCCGGGCCGGCTCCATCTCACCGGGCACGAGCGGGACGAGCGGAACCACGTCGACCGCCCCGACGCGCGGATGGACTCCGGAATGCCTGCGGAGATCGATCAGCGCGACCGCCCGGGAGATCCCTTCCAGGAGCGACTCGACGAGCGAGCCCGTCTCGCCGGCGAGTGTGAGCACCGAGCGGTGGTGATCGGCGTCCGTGTGGACGTCGAGCAGCGTCGCGCGCGCTGCGAACGCCCGTCCGATCTCGTCGATCACAACGCTGTCGCGCCCCTCGGAGACGTTGGGCACGGCCTCGAGCACGACCCGTACCCTACGAGCACGTGACGGGCGAGGAGGAATCTACGACCCGACGCCGCGCCGGGCGGCGCACGTTCGTCCGGCTGCTCGGCTTCCTGCGCCCCTATCGCGCTTCACTCGTCGTCTCGTCCATCCTCGCGATCGCCTCGCAGATCGCCGGCATTCTCGTCCCCGTCCTGACGGGCATCGTGATCAACGAGCTTTCGGGCGACCCCGACACCCGCCTGCTCGTGCTCGAGATCGCCGCAGTCATCGGGCTCGGCCTCCTGCGGGGGGTTCTCATGTTCGGGAGGCGGATGATCTCGGGCAGGCAGGCGCTCGCGGTGGAGTACGACCTCCGGGACGAGCTCTACTCCCACCTCCTTCGGCTGTCCTTCGGCTTCTACGACCGCAGCCAGACCGGCCAGCTCATGTCGCGCGCGACGATCGATCTCCAGTCCGTGCGCTTCTTTCTCGGCTACGGCCTCATCTTCTTCGCGCAGCACATCGTGACGATCATGGTCGTCACGGCGGTCCTCTTCGTCTACAGCTGGCAACTTGCCCTCGTCGCGCTCGCGATCACGCCGGCGATCGCGCTCACCGCGTACCGGTACAGCCGTGTCTCCCACCCGGTCCTGCGCGACGTCCAGCAGACGCTCGCAGACGTGGCGACCGTCGCCGAGGAGTCGATCGCCGGCGTGCACGTCGTCAAGTCGTTCTCGCAGGAGGAACGGCGCACCAAGCGCTTCTCGGGAGCAGCCGACGCCGTCTTCGAACGGACGCTCGACGCGAACCGGCAGCGGGCCGTGTACGTGCCCCTCCTGACGTTCCTCCCCCTCGTCGCCCAAGCGCTCGTGCTCCTCGCAGCCGGTCGCATGGTTATCTCGGGATCGCTGTCGCTCGGCGCTTTCTTCGCGTTCAACCTGCTGCTCGCAATGCTCGTGATGCCGCTCCGCATGCTCGGCATGTGGATCGGGCAGGCGCAGCGGGCGATCGCCGCCGGAGAGCGGATCTTCGAGATCCTCGACGAGCCCGAGGAGATCGCCGACCGCGCCGGTGCGCAGATCTTGCCTCCGGGCCCCGGGCGCGTCGTGTTCGAGGACGTCGAGTTCGGATACGACACGGCTCGTCCGGTGCTCGAGGGAGTCTCGCTCGAGATCGAGGCGGGGCACACGCTCGCGTTGATCGGCCGGACGGGATCCGGCAAGACGACGCTCGCCTCCCTCGTCCCACGCTTCTACGACACGACCGCCGGGCGCGTGCTCGTCGACGGCGTCGATGTGCGCGACGTCGAGCGACGATCGCTGCGCCGGGAGATCGGAGTCATCTCCCAGGACCCGTTCCTCTTCTCGGCGTCGGTCCGCGACAACATCGCCCTCGGGATGCCAGGCGCGCCACACGAGGCGGTGGAGGCGGCAGCCTGCGCGGCGCAGGCGCACGAGTTCATCCTCGAGCTCCCGCAGGGGTACGACACGGTGATCGGCGAGCGCGGGATCACGCTGTCCGGCGGCCAGAGACAGCGGATCGCGATCGCCCGCGCGCTCCTGATCGACCCCCGCATCCTCATCCTCGACGACGCAACCGCCTCGGTGGACGCGACGACGGAGGCCAAGATCCGTGCCGGGCTGCGGGAGGTGATGCGCGACCGAACGACGATCATCATCGCGCACCGCCTGTCGACGATTGCACTGGCTGACGAGATCGCGGTCCTCGATCGCGGCCGGATCGCGGCGCGTGGGACGCAGGCCGAGCTCCTCGAGGAGAGCGCGCTGTTCCGCGAGATTCACGACCACGGGCTCCTGCAGCAGGTCGTGGCCGGATGACGCCGTCGAGGCTCGTAGCCGCGGCGCCGAACATGCCGGAGCGGCACCTCGAGAAGACACGCTTCTTTGGCGATCACGTTCACCCCACGTGCCGATTCCCGGGTTACGCTGGCAGTGGGTGGTGGGCCGGGGTGCCCCGTGAGGGGGCGGGTGCGAAATGAAGGTCTGGCAGGCGGGAAGCCACCTGACCGACCAGCGGGACGCCCGGGTCGAGGACTGGTCGTGGAGGCAGACGCGCAGTCGCCTGGCCGTCCTGCTTCGCCTCGCACGCCCGTACCGCGTCCGAACCGCGCTCGCCGGCGCGACGCTCGTCGGCTACACGCTCGTCGCGCTCCTGCCCCCCTACCTGGCGAAGCTGGCGGTAGACGACGGGATCGCCGCCGGCGACCTTGCGACGCTCACCGCTGTCGTCGTCGCGTTTCTCGCGGCCGGCATCGCCGCGTTCGCGCTTTCCGGAGCGCAGACGTACCTCACAGGCTGGGTCGGAGAGCGGGCTCTCGCCGACCTCAGGATCCAGCTCTTCCGCCACCTCCAGCGCCTCTCGCTCGGCTACTACGAGCGAAACCGCACCGGCGCGATCATCAGCCGGATCACGAACGACGTCGAGGCGCTCGACCAGCTCGTGACCGACGGCGTCTCGAGCCTCGTCCAGAACACGCTCCTACTCGCGGGAACCGCCGCCGTCCTCTTCCTGCTGGACTGGCGCCTTGCCGTCGCGACCCTCCTCGTCCTACCGCTGATGGCAGCCGCGACGGCGTGGTTCCGATCTCGGTCGAACCGCGCTTACAGACGCGTTCGCGAGCGCCTCGGGCTCGTCACGGCGACGCTCGCCGAAGACATCTCGGGAATGCGCGTCGTGCAGTCGTTCACGCGCGAGCCGACGAGCCACGCCACCTTCCGGGGCGTGAACGACCGCTACCGAGACGCGAACTACGAGACGGTCGTTCTCAACGGCCTCTACTTCCCGGCCGTCGACATCCTTTCATCGGTCGCCACGGCGATCGTGCTCGGCCTCGGCGGGGCACTCGTCGTGGACGGGAGCCTCACGATCGGGACGTTGCTCGCTTTCACGCTATACCTCGGGAACTTCTTCGACCCGGTCCAGCAGCTCTCGCAGCTCTACAACACCTTCCTGTCTGCGACTGCCGCGCTCGACCGGATAACGGCCGTCCTGGGCGAGGAGCCCGAGGTCGTGGACGCGCCGGACGCACGCGAGCTCCCCGCGATCCGCGGGCACGTGCGGTTCGAGGACGTCACGTTCGGCTACGGACGCCTTCCCGATGTCCTACACGAGTTCGATCTCGACGTGCCGCCGGGAACGACAGTGGCGCTCGTCGGCCACACCGGCGCCGGCAAGTCGACGATCGCGAAGCTGCTCACGCGCTTCTACGACCCGCGCGCGGGGCGCCTCACGATCGACGGTCACGACCTGCGCGACGTCACCCAGTCCTCTCTTCGGAGGCAGCTCGGCATCGTTCCCCAGGAGGGCTTCATGTTCGCCGGCACGATCGCCGACAACATCGCCTTCGGCCGCCCCGATGCGCGTCGCTCGGAGATCGAAGCCGCGGCCGAGGCCGTCGGCGCGAACGGATTCGTGGCCGATCTCCCCGACGGGTACGACACGGAGGTCGGAGAGCGCGGCTTCAGGCTCTCGGTCGGCCAGCGCCAGCTCGTCGCCTTCGCTCGCGCTCTCCTCGCCGATCCCCGCATCCTGATCCTCGACGAAGCCACGTCGTCGGTCGACATCGGCACCGAGCGGAGGATCGAGCGCGGTCTTCGGCGCTTGCTCGCCGGACGAACCGCTTTCGTGATCGCGCACCGCTTGTCGACGATCCGTCGCGCGGACCTGATCGTCGTGCTCGATCACGGGCGGATCGTCGAACGCGGAACGCACGACGAGCTCATCGCAGCCCGCGGGCCGTACACGCGGCTCTACGGCGACTGGGCAGCGGACGTCGCGTAGCGCGGAGGGCACGGCCCGCCGCCAGCGCCTAAGCTCACCACATGCCGGCGGATCCCGAGACCGAGGACATCGCGGAGCTTCCACCTCCGGACGCGGTCCCCGATCGGCGGATGACGGCCTCCGAGGCCGTTGCGGCGATGCACCTCCGCGTGCCGACGCGGGGAAACCGCAAGCTCCGCCGCCTCCTGGAGAACGTCGAGGCAGACCCGCAGATCAAGGCGTGGTGGCACGTGGCCAACGTGAATGCCGTTGTTCGGCTCGCGATCAACGACCACTCCTGGGTTCACATCCAGATCGTCACGAACATCGCGCTGAAGCTCTTCCGACAGCTCGTGAAGCACGGCGTCGAGCCCTCGCTCGTTCGCGACTACCAGATGACGCCCGAGGACTCCGAGGTGGTCGTCGTTCTGGCCGCGCTCCTCCACGACGTCGGGATGTCGATCCACCGGCGGGATCACGAGGACTGGAGCCTGCTGCTCGCAGAGCGGAAGATGCGAGAGCTGCTCACGGACGTCTACGACGAGCCGGAGCGCACCGTTGTCGTCTCCGAGGCGCTGCAGGCGATCACCAGCCACCGTGCCGACGGCGAGCCGCTGTCCTTGGAGGCCGGCATCCTCCGGGTCGCGGACGGGCTCGACATGGCGAAGGGCCGCTCGCGGATCCCGTTCGAGCGCGGGTCGGTCTCCATCCACTCGCTCTCCGCGGCGGCGATCGACGAGGTGAGGATCGCGGACGGTCAGAGCCGTCCGGTGATGGTCGAAATCGTCATGAACAACTCGTCGGGGATCTACCAGGTGGACGAGCTGCTCAAGGCGAAGCTGACGGGCTCCGGTCTCGAGCCCTACGTCGAGGTCGTCGCGCGCATCGACACGGAGGCCGAGAAGCGCCTCGTGCCCGTCTACCGGCTCGAGATCGGCCAACCGGATGGCTCGTAGACCCGACCCGTGAGGTGACCGAGGCCGAGCCACGCGGCGAGGCGCGGCAATCGATCATCTAGACTCCGAGCGCCGTTGCGGGGTCGTCTAACGGCAGGACGCCTGGCTCTGGACCAGGAAGTTGGGGTTCGAATCCCTGCCCCGCAGCCATCGTCGTTCACGGGGCGCGCGAGGAAGCTCGTCCGCTGTGGTGCGTTGCCTTACGCGGTTACGCTCGTAACATGCCTCCTCAGCGATTTGTAAGGGTTTACCCCCCGCGCTCGTGCCGGTTCGTGTACCGTGCCTCGATCGAGCGACACGAGCGGCTTTTGTGGGAGCCGCGCCCCTGTCCCCGTTCAGGAGGTAACCGTTCTGAGAGCCCTACTCGTTGGCCTGTTCGCGTCCGTTCTCGTGACTCAGGCCGCTGCGGCAGCGATGCAGGACAAACCGGCCCCCGCTCCTCGCAAGGCGAAGCAGGAGCAGCGCGCCGGAACGCTGGAGGAACGGCTCGAGCTCGAGCTCGCAGCCGCTCGCAAGTATCGCGGCACCGTCCGCTTCTTCAAGAAGCACCGCTGGCTCCTGAGCTCCGCGGAGCACCGAGGTAACGCCACCGTCGCGCTCCGGCAAGCCGAGCTCCGGCTCGCCCAGGTGACGAAGACGATCGCGTCGCTCCGCCGCGCGCTCTACAAGCACGAGGCCCGCCGACAGGCGGTGATGTCGCCGAAGGAAGCCATCTGCGACGTCTTCGGTCGATACTGCGACGAGGCGGTCGCGGTTTCGTGGTGCGAGTCGCGCCTGACGACGACGGCTCAGAACGGCCAGTACCTCGGGCTCTTTCAGATGGGTACGTACGCCCGCCAGCTCTTCGGCCACGGCCGAACCGCGCGGGACCAGGCCGTCGCAGCGCACAGGTACTTCGTTCGCTCGGGCCGAGACTGGAGCCCCTGGAGCTGCAAGCCCTTCTTCGCGACGTAGCCGGAGCTCCGGGCTCGCCGCGCGGCGGATAGCATCGCCGGATCGTCGTTTTCGTCGCAAAGTGCGGTCCGGTGCCCCGGTCAAGGGTTTCCATCCGCGTGTCCTTCTGGTAGGTGTCCGACGGAGTGTGGGGACAGCGGAAGCGCGACCGCCTTCGGCCCCTCGATGAGGCGGCTGCGTACGCTCGCTGTCACGGTGACCGGGACGAGAGCGTCCGGATCGTGAAGCTCCCCCCGCGGCGTGTGCGCTACGAGAAGGTGCTCTCGACTGGCGAGAGCATCCGCCGCGACTTCGAGGAGCGGCTGGACACTCGCGAGCCCGAGCCAACCGGTTAGCCCGTCCGCGGGCTGCGCGGCTCAGCGACGGACGAGGATCTTGTCGAGCGGCTTTCGCACGAGGTCGGGAACCATGCAACCGTCTGCCGGATAGCCGACCGGGATCAGAACGTACGGGCGCTCGTTCTCGGGTCGCTCGAGGATCGCCCGTACGAAGCCCATCGGGCTCGGCGTGTGCGTCAGGGTCGCCAGGCCCGCGTGCTCGAGGCTGGCGAGAAGGAAGCCGACCGCGATCCCCACCGATTCGCGCACGTAGTAGTGCTTGACTCTCGAGCCGTCCTCGCGCAGGCCGTACGCCTGCTCAAAGACGACGATCAGGAAGGGGGCGTCCTCGATGTGCGGCTTGCGCCAGTCCGTTCCCAGCGGGCGGAGGGCCTCGAGCCACTCGTCCGGCATCCGGCTCTCGTAGCTTCTCCGCTCCTCCTCTTCGGCGGCCGCTCTGATCCGCTGCTTGATCTCCGGGTCGGAGACGACGACGAAGGTCCACGGCTGTTGATGCGCTCCCGAGGGTGCAGTGCCTGCGGCTGCCACCGCGCTCTCGATCAGCTCATACGGGACCGGTGCGCGTGAGAAGGCACGGACCGAGCGCCTACGTCGCATCGCCTCCAGGAAGGCGTGCGACCGGCGCGACTGCTCGCGCTCGGGGAGCAGCTCGAACGCGAGCGGCACGAAGCGTGGCTCGTCGGGCACCCGACTAGCTTATGCGCCGATTTCGCTACCCTTGCCCTCCGCACGGCCCATTCGTCTAGTGGCCTAGGACACCGCCCTCTCACGGCGGCGGCACGGGTTCGAATCCCGTATGGGCCTCTCGCGCTGCACCTCGCGCCGTCGTATAGTCGGAGCGCCCCGGTTCCGACAAGGAGGTCGACGATGGCGACGTGGTCAGTTCTCACCGGGCGAAAGCTGAAGCCGGGCTCCTACGACGACTGGCGTGAGGCATGGCAGTCCGAGGAGATGCCCCCCGGTGTCAAGGCCTACATCCTCCGCAAGGTCAGCGATCCCGACGAGGTGATCGCCTTCGGGTTCTTCGACGGCACGATGGACGAGCTCGAGGCTCTTCGGCCGGATGCTGCCACGGAGGGCGCGCGACAGGCGCGGATGGCGCCTCACATCGAGAGCCAGTTCGTCGACGGCGTCTACGAGGTTGTCGAGGTGATCGGCGGGTAACGTCCGCCTCGACGGGGCCTCCTTGTTTCCTAGGCGAGGACGCTGATGACGAGCGTCTTCGACGACTTCACGCCGAGTGCGTCCACGGCCTTGAACGTCACGCGATAGCGGCCTGGCTTGGTCGGCGTCCCGGACAGCACGCCAAGCGTCCGGTCGAGGCGGATCCCGCGCGGTAGCCGCCCGAACGCCCGCCACTTGGTCGGCTTCACCCCACCGGTCGTCGCCAGCTTCGCACGATAGAGCCGTCCGACCTTCGCCTGCCGCAGAAGAAGTGTCGAGATGGCCAGCTTCGGCGCGACGACGAGCGTCGCAGGAAGGACGGCCACCCGGCCCTCCGTATCGGAGGCCGATGCCGTGAACGCATACCTACCTGCCAGGCTCGGCGTACCCACGATCGTGCCGTCGGCGCTCAATACGAGGCCGCGAGGTAGCGCGCCGCCGGACACTGACCACGTGTACGCGCCGGCGCCCCCACTCGCCGAGAGCGGGAGCCGGAAGGGCACGCCGACCTCGGAGGGCGGAGCGGGGGGTGCCGCGATCTCCACAGGTGCCCGGACGACGATGGTCAGGTCTTGCGTGTCCGAGCGTTTGTCGTCGAGGACGGCCTTGACGACGAACGGGAAGGAGCCGGCCGTGGTCGGAGTTCCAGAGATGACGCCATCAGCCGCCCCGAGCGTCAACCCCGCAGGGAGCGCACCGGAGCTCACCGACCACGCCTTCTGGCCGGGGAGGTCGGTGGCGAGCGCCACGGAGTAGGTTGCGCCGACCGTCCCGGGTGCCGCCGTCGTCGTTGTTATCGCGAGCCCCGGGAGAATGCTGATCGTGAACTCCCGCTCCGCCGACAACGGAAGGCACCACGATTCTTTGCCCGAAGGGTCGTCGGTGAGCTGTACCCAGAACGACCAGGCTCCGGCCTGTGTCGGAGTGCCGCTGACCACCCCACTCGTCTGTCCCAGCGAGAGACCCGGAGGCAGTGCGCCCTGGAGCACCCTGAAGATGTAGGGCGGGTCGCAGCCGGCGCCCGACGTGCCGGACGGAGGGGCCGAGAACGTGTGCGAGTACGGCATCCCGGCAACGCCTTGGGACACCATATAGCTCTCGTCACTGAACCTGAGGGCCGCAGCGGTCGTGACGAAGACGCCGGCGAGCACGACGGTTGCAACGAGGACGCGGGCGAATCGTGTTCGGCGGCTCACGCGGCTCGCCACGGTAGCAGACACGCCCGGCCGCGCCCAGGGTTGTTAGGACACTGTGAGGGCGACGAGCTCGGCCACGCACACCGGCTTCGCGACGCCGTCGCATTCGACGGTCGCGTCGATCACGACGCGTGTCCCGGCGGCGACCTCCTCGACGGAGAGGACGCTGAAGCGCCCGCGAATCCGGCTTCCGGAGGGGACCGGAGCAGGGAAGCGCACGCGGTTCACGCCGTAGTTCACGACCATGCCGTCGGTCAGAGGCAGGGCCTCGTAGAGCATGGGGATGCACAGCGAGAGCGTGAGGAAGCCATGGGCGATCGTCGTCCCGAAGGGACCCTCGGCCGCACGCGCGGGATCCGTGTGGATCCACTGCGGATCGTCCGTCGCCGCGGCGTACGCGTCGATGCGCTCCTGCGTCACTTCGAGCCATGAGCTCGGCCCGAGCTCCACTCCGATGAGCTCTTGGAGGCGGTTCACGCCGCCGCCTTCGCCGCGTCCGCACCAGCACGGAGGCGCTCGAGCGACGTCTCCCTGCCTAGGAGCTCGAGGCTCTCGTAGAGGCCGGGCGAGACGCGCGACCCGGTCACCGCGACGCGGATCGGGAGGTACACCGTGCGCGGCTTCTCGCCGAGGTCGTCGCACAGGCGCTTGAGAGACGCCTCGATCGCGTCGGCGCTCCAGGGCTCGGTGTCGCGAAGCGACGCCTCCGCGGCCGCGAGAACCTGTGCGTCGAGGAGACCCTGGTCGGGCTCGACGTCGTGGAAGAGAAATCCAGCGAACCCCGGGAACTCGCCGAACCGGCCGATCTTCTCCTGTACGAGCGGCGCGGCCGCGCGGATCCGATCTTCCGGCCAGTCGTGGCCTTGCTCGCGGAGGTACGTCAAGAGCCGGTCCGCGTACTCGTCCGACGGGAGCGCTCGGAGATAGACGCCGTTCATCCAGTCGAGCTTCGCGTAGTCGAAGGTTGCGGGGCTCGAGCCGACGCGCTCGAGGGAGAAACGCTCGACGAGCTCCTCCGGCGCCATGATCGTCGTCTCGCCGTCCGGCGCCCAGCCGAGGAGCGCGAGGAAGTTCATGAGCGCTTCGGCCAGGTATCCGGCGGCGCGGAACTCGTCCACCGAGACGGCCCCGTGCCGCTTCGACAGCTTGCGCCCGTCCTCGCCGAAGACGCTCGGCACGTGGGCATATGTGGGCGGCTCGGCGCCGAGCGCACGCAGCACGTGGATCTGCTTCGGCGTGTTCGAGACGTGGTCGTCGCCCCGGATGACGTGCGTGATCCCGTCGAGCCAGTCCTCGAGCGGGGAGGCGAAGTTGTAGGTGGGGCGCCCATCCGAGCGGACGAGGACGAGGTCCTCGAGCTCCGCGCTCGCAACGTCGATCCGGCCCTTGATCGCGTCGTCCCAGCCCGTCACGCCCTCGTCGGGCATCCGGATACGAATGGCGCCCTCGTCCTCGTAAGCAGTCCCCTCGTCGACGAGCCGCTGCGCCTCCTCCTGGGCCCGCCCGATCCGGTCGAGCTGGAACGTCGTGTCCCCGTCCCAGTCGATCCCGAGCCACCGGAGCGAGCGCTCGATCTGCTCGACCGACTCCTCCACCTCGCGGCTCGTGTCGGTGTTCTCGATCCGGAGCAGGCACTCGCCGCCACGCCCGCGTGCGAAGAGCCAGTTGAAGAGGAACGTGCGAACGCCTCCGATGTGGAGGAACCCGGTGGGCGACGGCGCCATGCGAACGCGGACGGACATCGGCCACTAGCCTAGTCGGGTGCGCTTTGACAAGGAGAAGCCCCGCGGCCGCGACACGGCCGCCTTCAGGGAGGGCGCGGAGCGCCTTGTCCGCAAAGCGGACCAGTGGAGGGGGTCTGGGGAAAGCCGTGCAGCGGCCTGTCCGCGAAGCGGACCAGTGGAGGGGGTTTGGAGGAACCGGGAGGTTCCCCCAGCATCAACAGGGAGGTTCCCCCAGCATCAGGCAGCGACCGGAATCTGCGCGAGCAGATTCCGGTCTTGCGCCTGCTAGCCGTGCATTTCGGCGCCCACGTCTCCGCCGCCGGCGGCATCTCCAAGGCGATCGACCGAGTCGCGGAGATCGGCGGCGACGCTGTTCAGGTCTTCACCCAGAGCCCGCGCATGTGGAAGCCGACGGCGCACGCACCCGAGGAGCTGGAGCGGTTCAGGGTACGACGGAAGGAGGCCGGAGTCCGTTCGGTCTCCTGCCACGCGCTCTACCTCGTCAACCTGGCGAGTCGCGATGCAGAGACCCGGGCGAACTCGCTCGCGGCACTGCGGGCGACGATGGAGACCGCGCAGGGGATCGGCGCGGAGGCCGTCGTCTTCCACGTGGGCTCGCACCTCGGTTACGGCTTCGACGAGGCCGTGGACGTGGTGGCTCCCGCACTGTGTGAGCTCCTCGACCTCACGACCGACGACCTCTGGCTGTGCATGGAGAACGCCGCCGGTGCGGGGGGCACGATAGGTCGCTCGATCTCCGAGCTTGCCACCCTCTGTGATGCTGTCGGCGGGCATCCGCGTCTCGGACTGTGCCTCGACTCGTGCCACTGGTGGGCGTCGGGTGTCGACGTCGCCGACCGGACGGCGCTCGACGACGCCCTACGCGATCTCGACGAGCGAATGGGGCTCGAGCGGCTCCGGGTCCT
>DATDOS010000022.1:0-7227 GCA_035293125.1 Gaiellaceae bacterium
CAGGCGGGTCAGCCGCGTGGCGAACACGAACGCCTCTGCGTTCGGACCGCTGCCGGCGGCGCAGGTCAGGAACTGGAGGTAGGCGCGCGCGTAGGGCTCCATCGAGCCGGAGATGTCGCACAGCAGCACGAGCCTCCGACGCGCGATGCGTCGACGTCGACGCGCGAGGCGGATCGGATCGCCCCCCGTGCGAAGGCTGGCGCGCAGGGTCCGCCGCATGTCGACATGCTCCCCGTGCCGTCCCTTCTCGTAGCGGCGTGTGCGCCGCAGCGGGGTTGCGAGCTCGAGGCGCGACATCAGCCGGTAGAGCTGTGCGAGCTCGTGCGGCTCGAGTGCGTCGAAGCTCTTGCGTCCCAGCACCTCCTCGTCGCTGGCCATCGCCAACGGCACCTCGACCTCGGCCGCAGCGTCCTCGTCGCGCTCGCTGGCCGGTGACGACGACAGGCTCGTGCGCGGGTCCTGCCCATCCGAGTCCCGGGGCGAGGCCTCGTGACGGGACTTCGGCCGGTCGTCCGGCGGCGGCGCGACGATCCGCGTGTCGTCGGGATCGAAGTCCTCGCCTTTCGCTCGACCGCCGAAGACCGAGAAGAACACTGCGTCGAAGGCCTCGACCTGCGCTGGATCGGACACGAACACGGCGCGGGCGGTCCAGTACAGCCGGCGGCGCGTGATCGGCCTGACAAGCGTGAGCGCTCGGGCGAAGTCGGCCGACCGGCCGGGAGTGACGAGAACGCCGCCATCGTGCAGGCGCCGGCTCAATGCCCCCACGAGCGGCGGGAGGTCGAGGTGGATGGTCTCGACCCCGAACACCCCGTTGGATGCACCGACATCAGTCACTGCCGTGCACGAGCTGCTCGAGGCCGGCCGCGCGGATCACCTCCTGGTCTTCGTCGTATTTCAGTACCGACCCGAGAGTCAGGTCAACGGCCGCGGCGTCCAGGCGCTCGATGCCGAGGAGGTTCAGAGCCGCCAGCCAGTCGATCGCCTCGGCGATGCCCGGCGGCTTCTGCACGTCGCTCGAGCGCATGCGCGACACGGCGTTTGCGACCTGTACCGCCAGGATCTCCGACGAGCCCTTGACGCGGCGGCGCACGATCTCGACCTCGCGCTGCGGAGTCGGGTACGAGATCCTGTGGTAGAGGCAGCGGCGCTTGACGGCGTCGTGCAGGTCGCGCGTCCGGTTCGAGGTCAGCACGATGATCGGCGGATGCGTCGCTCGGATCGTGCCGATCTCCGGGATCGTCACGCTGGCGTCCGCGAGCAGCTCGAGCAGGAACGCCTCGAAGTCGTCGTCGGCGCGATCGATCTCGTCGATCAGCAGCACCGCAGGCCGCGGACCGGGGTGCTCGAGCGCGCGCAGGAGCGGGCGGCGGATGAGATAGTCCGGACCGAACAGCTCCTCTTCGCCGAGCGTCGAGCCGCTGGAGTCGGCGAGGCGGATGCTCAGCAGCTGGCGCGGGTAGTTCCACTCGTACAGGGCCTCCGCCGCGTCGATCCCCTCGTAGCACTGCAGGCGGATCAGGGGCGTGTCCAGCACCAGCGCCAGCGCCTTCGCGGCCTCGGTCTTGCCGACACCCGCCTCGCCCTCGAGCAGCAAGGGCTGCGGGAGGCGAAGGCTCAGAAACATCGACGTCGCCAGTCCCTCGTCGACGAGATAGTCGAAGTCGGCGAGACGTAGGGCGAGCGTCTCGATATCCGGCACGAGCTTGCGGATCTCGCCGGCCGCGTCGCCCGTTTCCTCGCGCGGGCTCATGCGAGAGTCTGTGGAGAGCCGGTCACGACGGGATCACTCTGCCGCGATTGCATGCTCGTGTTGCGACGCGAACTTGGTCGCGCAGCCCTGACAGCAGAAGTAGACCGTCTCGCCGTTGTGCTGGACCGAAGGCGTGTCCGCGACGACCGCGACTGTCATCCCGCAGATCGGGTCGACCGCGAGCGTCGGCGGGGTGGCGCCCGGAGGGTTCGCCGCAGCGGGGACGCTTGCACGGTCGGGCGCAGCGGCGCGTTCCCCGCGGCGCACGGCGACGATGTTCGCGAGAATCGAGAGCGCGATCTCGGCGGGGGTGCGGGCGCCGATGTCGATGCCGGCGGGCACGTCGATCAGCTCGAGGTGCTCATCGGGAACGCCGTCGGTACGCAGCTCGGCGAGCACGCCGGCGCCGCGCTTGCGACTGGCCACGAGACCGATGTACGGCACGCCCGTCTCGAGCCCGCGGCGCAGCGTGTGAAGCTCGTCCCGCCCGTGCGCCGCGACGACGAGCGCGAGGTCGCCGGACGACGGTTCGGGTGCGCCTTCCTCTACGGCGAGGAGGTCGAGCCCGAGCTCCTCGCCGAGCGACAGAACCGCGGCCGCGATCGGCGTATCGCCTACGACCAGGACGCGGGGCGCCGGAAGCACCGGCTCGAGGAAGATCTCGATCGCGCCGCCGGAAAGGCATGGGTTCTGGGTAGTCACGGCTCCATCCTCGATCGAGACCTCCTCACCGGTGCGAGGGTCTTCGCCGATTGGCCCGTCGGGAACGATTCGCAAGAGCACCGCCTCTTCGGTCTCGATCGCCTTCAACGAGTACACGCGCACACTCTGCTGCGCGCACACCCCACCTACGAACCCTTCGATCGTGCCGTCGCCCAGCACGAGCGCGACGTCTCCCGCCTTCACGCTCGTCGGACGCTGCGCGCGTACGACTGTAGCGGTCACGAACACTGTGCCCTGGGCGGCGAGCTCCTGCGCTCGCCGCGCCACGGCGGCGGTCATCATTGCGGCGGCTCGGGACGCCCCTGCATCGCCGCCCAGACACGGGCCGGAGTGCAGGGCATGTCGATGTGGTCGACGCCGTGCGTGGCGTGCAGCGCGTCGATGACCGCGTTCACGATCGCCGGCGGCGACCCGACGTTCGGGGACTCGCCGACGCCCTTGGCCCCCAGCGGGTGGTGCGGGCACGGCGTGACCGTCTCGCCGAGCTCGAAGTCGGGACACTCGAGCGCGGTCGGGATGAGGTAGTCCATGAAGGACGAGTTGAGGCAGTTGCCCTCCTCGTCGAACGTGAGGACCTCCATGAGCGCGATGCCGATGCCCTCGGCGAGGCCGCCGTGGATCTGGCCGTCGACGACCATCGGGTTGATGCGGACTCCGCAGTCGTCGACCGCGATGAAGCGCCTGACGGTGACGTGGGCGGTGTCGGGGTCGATGTCGACGACGGCGATGTAAGCGCCGTAGGGATAGGTGAGGTTGGGAGGGTCGTAGATCACCTGCGCGTCGAGTCCGCCTTCCATCTCGGCGGGCAGCGACTCGCCGCTGTACGCCCGGACCGCGATCTCCTCGATCAGCGCGCCCTTCTCGGGGTCGCCTTTGACGTACCAGCGGCCCTTTTCCCACGCGAGATCCTCCGGCCTCGTCTCGAGCATCGTCGCCGCGATCAAGCGCGCCTTGTCACGCACCTTGCGCGACACGACTGCAACCGCGGCTCCGGACACCGGCGTCGAGCGGCTGCCGTAGGTGCCGAGCCCGTATGGCGATCTGTCCGTGTCGCCGTGGCGGACTTCGACGTCCTCGGGCGGGATGCCGAGCTCCTCGGCGACGATCTGCGCGAAGGTCGTCTCGTGGCCTTGTCCCTGCGTCTGGGCGCTGATGCTGACCACTGCCTTGCCCGATGGGTGCACCCGCAGGTCGGCGCCGTCGTTCATGGCCAGTCCGAGGATGTCCATGTGCTTGCGCGGCCCCGCGCCGACGCCTTCGGTGAAGAAGGACACCCCGATGCCCATCAGCTCGCCGC
Source organism: Gaiellaceae bacterium (assembly GCA_035293125.1). Taxonomy (GTDB): domain Bacteria; phylum Actinomycetota; class Thermoleophilia; order Gaiellales; family Gaiellaceae; genus GMQP-bins7. The sequence goes on from DATDOS010000022.1 coordinate 3,774, forward strand.
GGGCGCGCTTCTCCGCCTGCTCGCGGCGCAGATCCTCGTAGCCGGCGATGCCCATCGCCACGCGCATCGTCTCGGCGTAGTTCCCGGAGTCATACGTCCAACCTGTCGTGGTCTCATACGGGAACTGCTCGGGGGCGATGAAGCTGCGCATCCGCAGCTCGATCGGATCGACCTTCATCTCGAGCGCGAGCGCGTCGACCATCCGCTCCACGAGGTAGACGGCCTCGGTGATGCGGAACGAGCAGCGGTACGCCACACCGCCTGGCGCCTTGTTCGTGTAGACAGCCTTGACCTGGACGTGCGACGCCTCGAGGTCGTACGAGCCGCACACGATGTGGAAGAAGCCGGCCGGGAACTTCGTCGGCTGCGCCGTAGAGTCGAAGGCGCCGTGGTCGGCGATGACGTCGACCCGCAGGCCCGTGATCTTGCCGTTCTTGGCGCACATCTCACTGCGCATGACGTAGTCACGGGCGAACCCGGTGGAGATCAGGTTCTCGTAGCGGTTCTCGACCCACTTGACCGGCACGCCGGCAACGATGGAGCCGGCGATTGCGCACACATACCCCGGATAGACAGGGACTTTGTTGCCGAAGCCGCCGCCGATGTCGGAGCACTTGATCCGGATCATGTGCTCCGCGAGCCCCGCCACGTGCGCGTACACCGTGCGGTGGGCGTGCGGCGCCTGGTTGCCGTTGTAGATGTCGAGCTGGCCGGTCTCGGGGTTGAAGTCGGCGATCATGCCGCACGTCTCGAGCGGCGCCGGATGGCACCGGGGATAGATGATGTCGCGCGTCACGACGGTGTCGGCCTCGGCGAACACGCGATCCGTCGCCGCCTGATCGCCGGCCTCCCAGGTCGGACTCGCGAGGTTGTCGCGCTGCCCGATCTTGTCGTCGCGGATCAGCGGCGCGTCGGGATCCAGGGCCTTGCGGGCGTTGACGATCGCCGGCAACGGCTCGTACTCGACATCGATCAACTGGAGCGCGTCGTTCGCCGAGTACTCGTCGGTCGCGATCACGAAGGCGACCTCCTGGCCCTGGAATCGGACCTTGTCGCCCGCGAGCACGGCCTGTGTGTCGTAGGAGATCGTCGGCATCCACGCCAGCCCGAGCGTCTCGAGGTCCTTGGCGGTGACGACAGCGGCGACGTTGGGGTGGGCGAGCGCCCTCGAGGTGTCGATCGAGAGGATGCGCGCGTGCGCATACGGGCTGCGCAGCAGGGCGCCGTAGACCATCCCCGGCAACCGGATGTCGTCGAGGTAGGTGCCCTTGCCGCGGATGAAGCGCGCGTCTTCCTTGCGCTTTAGACGACCGAAGCCGATTGGGCGCTCGGTCTGGGCGCTAGGAAGATTCTCGACCGTGGCCATGCTCTTAGACCTCCTGTTTCGCGGCCGCTTCGTACTCAGCGGCCCAACGCACGGCGCTGACGATGTTCTTGTATCCCGTGCAGCGGCAGATGGCACCTGAGATTGCTGTGCGGATCTCCTGATCGGTCGGATCCGGGTTCTCATCCAGCAGGGCGCGAGCCGTCATCAACATCCCCGGCGTGCAGAACCCGCACTGGAGTGCGTGCTGCTCGTGGAAGCCCATCTGGACCGGGTCCAGCCGGCCGTCGACCTCGAGCGACTCGACCGTGCGGATCTCATGGCCCTCACACATCGCCGCCAGGATCGTGCACGACTTAACTGGCTCGCCGTCCATCAGCACGACGCAGGCGCCGCAGTTGGAGGTATCGCAGCCCCAATGCGTGCCGGTCAGGTCGGGTGTCTCGCGGATGAAGTGAACGAGCAGCTGGCGCGGCTCGATCTCGCGGGAGACCTGTTCGCCGTTTACCGATATCGAGACGTGCATGATCAGGCCTCCTGATGCAGGGCGCGTGCCGCCGCGCGGCGCAGGGCGCGTGTGGTGAGGACGCCGGCGAGATGGCGCTTGTAGTCGATCGGCCCCCGACCGTCCGCTCTCGGAGAGCAGTCCGCCGAAGCGATCTCGCCTGCCTGCGCAAACAGCTCGTCCGACGGAGCATTGCCTCGCAGCAGCTCCTCGGCTCGCGAGAGATGGATCGTCGTGAGCCCGACTGCGCTGAGCGCGACGCCCGCATCGGCGATAGTGCCGCCCTCGATCCAAACGGCCGCCGACGCCGCGGCGATCGCCCAGTCGCCGGCACGGCGCTCGACCTTCTCGTGCGCGCTGCCGCCTCCCGGACGCAGCGGAATCCGGACCTCGGTGAGCATCTCGCCTTCGCCCACCGCGGTCATGTACGGCCCGACGTGAAAGTCCTCCATCCCGACCACGCGCTCGCCGCCGGCGCCGCGGATCACGGCCTTCGCCTTGACCGCCGAGCAGACGGCCGAGAGGTCCTCGGCCGCGTCCGCCTGGCACAGCGAGCCGCCGATCGTGCCGCGGTTGCGTACGACCGGGTCGGCGATCACGTTCTCGGCGTCGCGAAACAGCGGAAAGTGCCGGGCGAGCAGCTCGGACTTCAGCAGCTCGACGTGTCTCGTCAGCGCCCCGATCGAGACCTCATCGCCCTGCTCGCGGATGTAGGAGAGCTCCGTCAGGTCGTTGATGTCGATCAGGTGCTCTGGGTTCGCAAGCCGGAGCTTCATCATCGGAAGCAGGCTGTGCCCGCCCGCGATGATGCGCGCCTCCGAGCCGAGCCTGGAAAGCGATGCGATAGCGCCCTCGACACTGGTCGCGCGCTCGTACTCGAATGACGCAGGAGTCTGCACGGGGCTCCTTTCCGATCAGCTTTGATCAGTCATACACGGCCGGGGAGGCGCTTGCGCGGTGCCCCGATGTCATCCCGCTGCTCGTACTGCACGGGGGCGTCGGTGCCGATCACCGGAGACCTGGCCAGGGACTTCGGCATCGTCTGACGGATCTCCGGGTACAGCAGTCGCGCGGCAAGACTTCCTCGCTCGACGTCCCGGAGGGCGGGACCTGCCGGGTTCCCGGCGGCGATCGGCGCCTCCCGACCGAGCCGTGCGAGCGTGAGCGTGCCTCTCGTGTAGACCTCGCCGATGCGCGGCGCCTTGGTGCTGGGGCTCTCCGGAAAGTTCCTGAACCCTGCCGCGGCGGCCCCGGCGTACATGCCGTCGACGAGGCCGACGGCGTCTGTCATTCCGGCTTTCTTCACGAGGAGGCCCTCGAGGAGATCGACGCCTGCGTCGAGCTGCTGATTGATCGTCGTCACGACGTCGTGGACCGGTGCGCTCTTCTCCACGATCTCACTCACGCTGGTGATCGTCTCGGCCAGGCCGGCGGTGATCTTCCGAAGCTGCACGATCACCGAGATGAGGTAGTAGACGAGAGCGACGACGATCAGCCCGACGGCGAGGATCGTGACGGCTCCCGCTGCCGCAAATGCAAAGACCGGTGCCACGGCTCCTCCCATCAGGCGTCGTCGAGGATCACGTCGAGGGAGCCACCGTAGTTCGCGACTCCCGCGACCGTCT
>DATDOS010000023.1:0-5378 GCA_035293125.1 Gaiellaceae bacterium
GCCTTACGCCCTCCGCGGCTCAAGTGTCCACAGATACGAGCCGACAAGAGGGAACGCATGGCTTCACAGCCCGCTCCGACCCGCAGCGCGAGCGCCAGAGCGCTCGTCGGCGTCGCCGCACCCTTGCTCGCCGCCCTCGCCTCTGTCGGCATCCTCGTGTACGTCGGTGTGCGCGAGGCCACCGCTCCCCCCGTCGCGCTCGCGGCGACCACGCTGCTGGTGGTCCTCTTCCTGTTCTCGAGAAGACTCCATCAGGCCGTCCTGAGCGAAGCAACCAGGGACGCGCTAACGGGACTCGGTAACCGCGCTGAGCTCGTTGCGGAACTCGAGCGGCGACTCGCCGGCGCCGATCCCGCGCCAACGCTCGTGCTGACCTTCGATCTGCACGGGTTCAAGGCCTATGACGAGGATTTCGGTCACGAGGCCGGGAACGTCCTTCTGGCGCGCCTCGCGACGAAGCTCGCCGCCGTCGCCGCACCCAACGGCAGGGTGTTCCGTCTCACCGGCGACGAGTTCTGCCTGATCGCCCCGGTAGGCGACGGCGATGCGGAGCGGCTGATCGACGAGGCGAGGGCGGCCTTGTCCGAGCACGGCGACGGCTTTCGGATCGGATGCTCGTTTGGAGGTGTGCTCGTCCCGTACGAAGCGACCGAGTCGCAAGCAGCGCTCCGGCTCGCAGACGAGCGCCTCGTCGGTCAGCGGCGCTCGAAGCAGGGTATCCGGACGGTGAGTGCGCTCGTGGAAGCACTCTCGGAGCACGAGGGAGCGGTCCCTCTGAAGGGTCGCCTCGAGTCGCTGGCAGTGGCGATCGGCGGACTGCTCGGCCTCCACGGCGATCGCCTCGAGGCGCTGGCCCACGCGGCGGAGCTGCACGACGTCGGGATGCTCTCGATCCCGAGCGACATCCTCGACAAGCCTGGACCGCTCGACGAGCGTGAGTGGGAGTTCGTACGTCAACACACGGTCATCGGCGAGCGAATCCTGCGAACCTCGCCACAGCTCTGGCGCTTCGCCTCGATCGTCCGGGCGACCCACGAGAACTGGGACGGCACCGGCTATCCCGACGGTCGGGCAGGCGAGGAGATTCCCTTGGCAGCGAGGATCATCCGCGTCTGCCACGCCTTCGACGCGATGATGTCGCCGCGGCCCTATCACCCGGCTCTGAGCCCCGAGGAGGCGCTCGCCGAACTCGAGGGTCGAGCCGGGACGAGCTTCGACCCAGCCGTCGTCCGAGTCCTCTCCGCACTTGCTCGCGCCCGCGTCGAGGGCACGCGGGCCGCATAGACAAGAATCGACGCCCGCCAGCAGCCGCCACAGCCCCCGATCACCCGGCCGGGTGATCGGGGTACGCGTTTTCGCGGATAGCAGGCGCTGACGTGTTGCCGATAAGTCCGAGATGAGCCTCCGCGGGTGGCGTACGTACGCGTTGGTCGGCCTGCTCGCAACGGCCGTCTACCCGCTGCTCTCCGAGGGCAGCTTCAAGGACAGCGTCTACTACAACCTCTTCGGAGTCTCGGCGGTTGTCGCGATCGGCATCGGCGTCTGGAGGAACCGCCCTGAGCACCGTCTTCCCTGGCTGCTCTTCGCCGGCGGCCAGGCGTTGTTCCTTGCCGGTGATGTCGCATTCAGCCTGTACGAACGCGTCTTCCAGGCAACGCCGTTTCCTTCCGCGGCAGACGCCCTGTATCTCGGTGGCTATCCGCTGCTCGCAGTGGGTCTCTTGCTCCTCGTTCGCCACCGTACACCGGGGCAGGACTGGGCGAGCCTGCTCGACGCCTCGATCGTCACCGTCAGCCTGGGAGCGATCTCGTGGGTGTTCCTGATGGCGCCGTACGTTCACGACTCCTCACTTTCGCTCGGGGGCTTGGTCATCTCCCTTGCCTACCCGCTGGCGGACGTCCTGCTGCTCGGCGTTACCATCCGGCTCCTCTTCTCGCCGGGCGCGAGCACCGTCTCCCTCCTGCTCGTGGGGGGCAGCCTCGTGAGCATGCTCGCGGCTGACACCGTCTACGCCGCGTTCAGCGTCTCCAACTCCTACGACTCCGGCAGCCTGCTCGACACGGGTTGGATGCTCTCCTACGTCCTGTTCGGGGCCGCCGCCCTGCATCCCTCGATGACGCGCGTCACGGACCGTGCCCGCGACCCCGCGGGGCGCTTCGGCTTCTGGCGCCTGGCGCTCCTTGCCGGAACCCTGGCCGCAGTCCCGATCGTGCTCGTTGTCCAGGACGCTCGGCACGCCTCGCTCGAGATCCCCTTTGTCGCCGCTGCCGCGTTCGTGCTGAGCGTGCTCGTTCTCATCCGGCTTGCCGCCGTGATCGGACAGCACGAGCGCTCGCTCGCCCGCGAGCGCGTCCTGCGCCAGGCGGGCCTCGCCCTCGTCGAGGCGACCGACACCCAGGCAATCTGCGCCGCCGGCGTGCGCTTTGGCCTCTTGCTCGTCGGCGCTAAGCCGGGAGCGCGGGCAACGCTTGCGCTCGGCTCCCCGGAGCGGCTTTCGATCGTTGCGGTGGTGGGCGAGCAGGCAAGCAGGTTCGAGGGTCGTACGCTGCCCGCGCTCCCGGCGGAGATGCGTGCAGAGCTGGAGGCCCGGCGCCTGAGCAAGGTTCCGCGAGCCGTTCGAGAGGAGATCGGTGTCGACAGCGAGGGGGAGGTGATCGTCTCGCCGCTCTTCGTGCGCGACGAGCTGCAGGGCGTGCTGGCACTGCGCTGCAACCGGTCGCTGTCGCGCGAGCTGCGGGACGGCCTCGAGGTGCTCGCGTCGCAAGTCGCGCTCGCGCTCGAGAGCGCCGCGCTCACGGAGGACCTCCATCACCGTCAGAGCGAGGAGCGCTTCCGCTCGCTCGTGCACAACTCCTCGGACCTGATCACGGTGGTCGACCCGGACACGACGATCCGCTACCAGACGCCGTCGGTCGAGTCGTCGCTTGGCTACCGGCCGAGCGAGCTCATTGGCCAGAAGCTCGCCACGATCGTCCATCCGGACGATCTGCCGCGGGCGCTCAACTTCCTCGCCGAGGCGACGAGCGCCGCCGAGCCTCGGCCGGCTCGAGAGCTCAGGATCCGCCGCCGCGACGGCTCCTACCGCAACGCCGAGGTGCTGGCGAGCAACCTCCTGCACGACCCCAGCGTCGCCGGCGTCGTTCTCACCGCACGCGACATAACCGAGCGCAAGGCGCTCGAGCAGGAACTCGTGCGAAAGGCCTTCCGCGACAGCCTCACCGGACTTGCCAACCGCGAGTCCTTCGTCGACCGCCTCCAGCACGCCCTTGCCCGCAGGCGCCGAGATCCGGTCGCCATCCTCTTCATCGATCTCGACGACTTCAAGACCGTGAACGACAGCCTCGGTCACGCGGCCGGCGACGAGCTCTTGGTCGCCGCTGCCACCCGCATCCGCTCCGCCCTACGCCTCGAGGACACCGTGGCGCGGCTCGGAGGCGACGAGTTCGCCGTCTTGCTCGAGGCGGTCGGCACGGCGAGTAACGCCGGCGACCTCGCCGAACGCGTCCTCAGGTCGCTGGCCGCACCGTTCCTCCTCGAAGGCAAAGAGATCGTGTGCCCGGCGAGCATCGGAATCGCCGTCAGCCCGCCGCGTGAGGGAGGCGCCGAGCAGCTGCTGCAGGCAGCCGACCTCGCCATGTACGAGGCGAAGCGCGGCGGCAAGGGCCGCTCCATGCTGTACGAGTCGGGCATGCAGGCAGCCGTCATCGAGCGGCTCGAGCTGAAGAGCGAGCTGCGGTACGCGCTCGAGCGACGGGAGCTCGTGCTCCACTACCAGCCGATCATCGCCCTGCAGACGGGCGGCATCGTCGGCGTGGAAGCGCTCGTTCGCTGGCGCCATCCCAGACGCGGGCTGGTCCCGCCGGCCGAGTTCATCCCGACTGCGGAGGAGACCGGGCTGATCGTGCCGTTCGGCCGCTGGATATTGACCGAGGCGTGCCAGCAGGTCCGCGCGTGGCAGCAGCGCCACCCGTCGAAGCCGCCGCTCTGGGGGAGCGTCAACCTCTCCGCACGGCAGCTCCAGAGTCCCGACCTGATCGAGGACGTGACGCGCGCGCTCGCTGAGTCGGGCCTTCAGCCGGAGAGCCTCGTGCTCGAGATCACCGAGAGCACCATCGTCGACGACGTCGAGGCGACGATTGCCAAGCTCGAGACGCTCAAGCAGCTCGGAGTCCGACTGGCCGTAGACGACTTCGGGACCGGGTACTCGTCCCTCAGCTACCTGCGGCGCCTCCCGGTCGAGATCCTCAAGATCGACAGGCAGTTCGTCGCCGATCTCGACGGAGACACGGAGCATGGGCGCCTGGCCGAAGCGATCATCCGGCTCGGCCGGACACTCCACCTCGACGTCATCGCTGAGGGGATCGAGCAGCCAGAACAGAGCCGACGGCTCAGCGAGCTCAGATGCACGCTCGGTCAGGGCTTCCACTATTCGCCCCCACTCAGCTCCGAAGGCGTCGAGATGCTCCTCGCAAACGAAGCTGAGCGCCGAGCAGCCGTCGCGTAGCGACCTCGGCGCTCAGCTCGAGTGGCCGCTCACAAGCCGACCCGCGGCCGAGAGATGCCGGTCGAGCGCCGGTAGGGCCTGCTCGGGATTATCCAGGACCGTGCCGGGCGGCGCTCTGCGGGGCCCCTGCGGTCGCCGTGCGTCGCACTTCGGCTCTTCTGCGACAACCCGAGCTGGCTACCCCTCTGGCGGCTGGAGGAAATGGGCGAGGCGAGCTAGAGAACACGCCGCGCGTCATCCTTCTCGTCGGGGCCGGGTCGCCCAAGGGGCAGCGCCGGTCGCGCACGGTTCAAGTCGCCGCGATGCTCCACCGGTGCGGGGAAGGGTGGATCGATCAGGTCTCAGCGGCGGACGGCTTGGAGGACGTAGCTGAGGTTTTCGGTCAGGACACGCGTCATCTTTTCCGAGCCGCCCTGATTCAGGGCGTCGATCGCTACAAGCCGCTGTTTGCCCTTTCTGTCGAACAGCCCGATGTAGTAGGGGAGAACAAGCTGGCTTGTTCCGTCGACAGAGACGGTGTCGAAGGCGGGCGGGATCCCAAGGCTACGGACCTTCGCCTGCTGGCGCTCGATCGCAGGCTTGCTGACGAGCTTGCTAAGGCGAGCGCACTCACGGTTGATGGCTGTGACGATCATCCGATCGGTCACTCTCGGAGGAACGATGTTCGCATCCTCGACCTCCTCGAGGACAGGCGGGTGTGTCCGGTTCTCTGTGTAAGCAGGGCCTGACCTGAGCCGGCGGGCCGGCCGGAAGGAGGCCCCCTTGCCAGACCAGATCCCCGATACGACGATCCCGCTGATGGGATCCGAGGCCGACCGAGATGAGCTGCCGGAGCTCCCGGACGAGCTGATCGACGAGCTGCTCGCCGGCGCCA
>DATDOS010000024.1:0-7545 GCA_035293125.1 Gaiellaceae bacterium
CAGCAAGCGCCGCGGAGGGCGGGCGAGTTGACTGCGTGCGGGCGGATGATCCGATATAGATCCAAAGACAGAAAACCCGACGGCGGGTGGGGCCACTTCAAGCCGTCGCGGTGGGGCCAGTGCAAGCCGTCGCGCCGATTCTACCTCGCCCGAGCAATCGGTGGCCGGATCGGGGACGTGCCGGCGGGCATGGAGATCGAGGTGGCCGAAGCGCGCTGGCTCCCCTTGCCGGACGCGCCGCAGCTGCTGGCCCACAAGGGGGAGCGAGAGATCGCCGCGAGAGCGCTCGCGCTGCTCTCCGCGGGACCTGACCCTGGAGCGCGAGACCCCTTATGATTCCGCGGCCGCCGATGCCGACATTCGCGCTCAACTTCTACAACCCCGCCGTCGCCGACCAGCTCCGCTCGAGCCGGAAGACGGCCACGATTCGCCTCGGCGACAAGTCGGCGAAGTACCGGAAGGGGATGATCGTCACGGTGCTCTGCGGCGCCCGCTACGGCCAACGCGAGCGGATCTTCGACGCCGTCATCGACAAGGTCGAGGTGAAGACGCTCGGCGAGCTGTCACCACGGGAGATCGAGCACGACAACCCGCAGATCCGCCGGGTCGACGAGATGGTCTGGTTCCTGAGCCAGCTCTACAACCGTGAGGTTCGAGAGGACGACATCGTCACGGTGATCCGCTTCTCGCAGATCGCGTAGCGCGGGGGGAAACGATGTTTCCCCCCGCGAGCCCCCCTTCCTGGGCTCGCGCACGGCTCGACCGCCGCCGGGCCTCTCGGACGAGTGAATCGTCCTTCGGCCCTCATGCGCACCTCATGCATCAACGGCCAGGTCGGCGGATTTGGATGCCGAAGAGCTCGCGCGGGCGGACTGGCTCGTCGCACTCCTCGCACTCGACCGCGAACGCCGATGGGATCGGCGCGTTGCAGCTCGGACAGCGATGTCGAACCTCGCCTCCGCACTGCGGGCATCCAGTGGGCAGCGACGCCTCGTCCTCGAGGAAGTAGCGCAGCGTGTGGCCGCAGCGAAGGCAGAACGCCACCCAATCGCCGAGGGTCTGTCGTCGTTCCTCCTGGATCCAGTTCCGCCTCGGCTTCGCCATCGCTGCGCACTGTAGTGCGGCGCGGGCGTGATAACGCAGGCACCGCGGCCGCGAAGCGGCCGCCTTTTCTGGGAATCTTCGCGCGACTGGGATCCGCGCTAGCGGATTCCGTGTTGTGCCAACGGGCCCGATGGCGAACAAGAGCGCCGCGGCCGCGAAGCGGCCTGTCCGCGAGAGCGGACGAGTGGAGGGGGTCTGGGGGAACCGGGAGGTTCCCCCAGCGTCAACAGGGAGGTTCCCCCAGCATCAGTCAGCGACCGGGATCCGCGCTAGCGGATTCCGGTCTTGCGCAGTCGTTCGCGGGCGTGATAACGCAAGCACCGCGGCCGCGAAGCGGCCGCCTTTAGGGATCTTCGCGCGACCGGGATCCGCGCTAGCGGATTCCGGTCTTGCGCAGTCGTTAGAGTGAAAGTCGACCCAACCTGACGACGGGAGATCAGTGCATGGCCGTACGTGAAGCCGGGCCCGTGGGCTCGCTGCAAGAGGTGAAGGAGGCGGGGCTCGACCGCGAGGACCTGCTCGGCATCTACCGCAACATGCTGATCTCGCGCGGGATCGAGGAGCGCGGGCACATCCTCTACAAGCAAGGGAAGATCGCGGGCTCGTTCTACACCGGGCGCGGGAACGAGGGCGCCGCGGTGGGTGTCGCCACGGCCATGGGGCCGAACGACGTCGGGACGCCGCTGCACCGGGACATGGGAGTCCACATCACGCGAGGTGTGGAGCCCTGGCGCATCTTCGCGCAGTACATGGGGCGCGAGGGAGGCCCTACGCGCGGGCGCGACGGGAACGTGCACATGGCCGTTCCGGAGCTCGGGCTGCACCCGATGGTGAGCCATCTCCCGGCGATGCTTCCGGTCGCGACCGGAATGGCGCTCGCGTTCAAGATCCGCGGAGACCGTCGCGTTGCGCTCGGCTGGTTCGGTGAGGGCGCGGCTGCGCGCGGCGACGCGCACGAGAGCATGAACCTGGCCGGTGTCCGACAGCTCCCGATCGTCTACGTCTGCGACAACAACCAGTGGTCGTACTCGACCCCGACCTACCTGTCCTACCCGGTCGAGCATGTCGCGGACCGCGCAGCGGCCTATGGTTTCGAAGGCGTCGTCGTCGACGGGACGGACGTGCTGGCGGTCTATCGTGAGGCCCGACGGGCGATCGAGAAGGCGCGCGAAGGCGGGGGGGCGACCTTGCTCGAATGCCTCACGCTGCGGATGGAGGGCCATGCCGTCCACGACGACGCGTTCTACGTGCCGAAGGAGATGTTCGAGCAGTGGGCCGCACAGGATCCCATCGAGCGCTATCGGACCTGGCTCTTCATGCACGCCGGGATGTCGGACGACGAGGAGAGTGAGATCACATCGGCCGTCAAGCGCCTCCTGAACGAATCGCTCGAGCGCGCCGAGGAGTCTCCGCTGCCCGATCCGGCCTCGCTCGAGGGCAGCGTGTTCGCCTCTCCCGAAGACCTCGACACGCCACACCACAAGTAAATGGCGGAGATGACCTACATCCAGGCGATCTCGGACGCGCTGCGTCTCGAGATGCGGCGCGACCCTCGCGTCTTCCTGATGGGCGAGGACGTCGGCGTCTACGGCGGAGCGTTCAAGGTGTCGCTCGGCTTCCAGGAGGAGTTCGGCCCGTGGCGTGTCATCGATATGCCCCTCTCCGAGACGGCGATCGTCGGGGGGGCGACGGGCGCAGCTCTCATGGGCCTTCGCCCCGTCGCCGAGATGCAGTTCGCGGACTTCATCTCCTGCGCGTGGGACCAGCTAGTCACCGTCGCTGCCAAGCAGTTCTTCCGAGGGCACACGCCGGTCCCGATCGTCGTGCGCCTTCCCTCAGGGGGCGGCTTCTCGGGCGGGCCGTTCCATTCCCAGAACCCGGAGAGCTCCTTCGCGCACATCCCAGGGCTCAAGATCGTCTGCCCGGCGACGCCGCACGATGCGAAGGGCCTCCTCGCGGCGGCGATCGAGGACCCCAACCCGGTTCTCTTCTTCGAGCACAAGCATCTCTACCGGCGCATCAAGGGCGAAGTGCCGGAGGATCGCTACACGGTCCCGTTCGGCTACGCCTCCGTCCACCGGCCGGGTGAGGACGCGGTCGTCGTCACGTGGGGCGCCATGGTGCACACGGCGACCGAAGCGGCCGACGAGCTGGCGAAGGAGGGGTTCGAGGTCGAAGTTCTCGACCTCCGGACGCTGATCCCCTGGGACAAGGAGCGCGTGCTCGAGGGCGTACAGCGATGCTCGAAGGTCCTCGTCCTGCACGAGGACACGCGAACGGGCGGCTTCGGCGCGGAGATCGCGGCGACGATCGCCGAGGAGGCGTTCGAGCACCTCGACGCGCCGGTCATGCGGATCGCCGCGCCCGACATGCCAGTCCCGTTCTCACCCCCGCTCGAGAAGGCATTCATCCCGCAGGTAGAGGACGTCGTCGCAGCTCTGCGCGAGCTCGCCGCCTATTAGGAGGACACGTGTCGACAGGAACGCAGACCGAGGTCGTGATGCCCCAGATGGGCGTCTCCGTCTCCGAGGGCACGATCACGAAGTGGCTGCGGCAGGTTGGCGAGCCCATCGCGCGAGACGAGCCGCTGCTCGAGATCTCCACGGACAAGGTCGACACCGAGGTGCCGAGCCCGGCCGAGGGGTTCGTTGCGCAGATCCTCGTCGCCGAGGGCGAGACGGTCGAGGTCGGGACCGTGATCGCGCTCATCGCGCCTGCCGGTGCCGAGCTCGCTGCGCCCGAGCCTCTTCCCACGGAGCCGGCACCCGCGCCGGCGGTCGCCGAGCAGCCGGCTGTCCCACCCCCGCCCCCAGCACCCGCGCCGACACCAGCAGTCGGGCCTGCCGCGCCCGCCGCGGCGGGCAACGGGAGGACGTTCGTATCACCCGTGGTGGCGCGCATTGCGGCTGAGCACGGAATCGACCCGTCCGTCGTCCCGGGCTCGGGAACCGGTGGACGCGTGACCAAGAAGGACATCCTCGCCTTCATCGAGGCTGGTGCCCCGGCTCCGATGAAGGCTATGGAGCCGGGCGAGCCGACGGCGGCACCGTCCGCTCCTGAGGTTCAGGCAGCCGCACCCGAGCCGGTGCCCGCCGCACCCGAGCCCGCCCCGGCAGCGGCGGCCTCGCCATCAGCTGGGCCGCCGCCTGCTCCGCCGGTAGCTCCGACACCTCCACCACCTGCAGCTCCGGTCACGCCTTCCGCACCTGCTATGCCAGAGGCGCAGCCTCTGGCAGGTGAGGTGCTCGAGCCGATGACCGCGATGCGGCGAGGCATCGCCGAGCACATGCGCCGGTCGCTCGACACGTCCGCGCACGTGACGAGCGCGATCGAGGTGGACATGTCACGCGTCGTTGCGCTGCGCAAGAAGCTCAAGCCCGAGTACGAGGCGGCGCACGGGTTGAACGTGACCTACCTCGCGTTCGTCGCCCGGGCGGTCGTGGAGACGCTGAAGGACTACCCGTGGGTCAACGGCGAGATTCGCGGTGACCGCATCGTCACGCGTAGCTACGTCAACCTCGGGTTCGCGGTCGAGCTCGCGGACGGCAAAGGGCTCATCGTCCCCGTGCTCAAGAACGCCGAGACACTCAACCTGCTCGGCATCGCGAAGGGTGTCGCGGACATCGCCCAGCGAGCCCGCGACAAGAAGCTGCTGCCGGACGAGGTGCAGGGAGGGACCTTCACGATCACGAACCCTGGCAGCTACGGAACGTTCCACGGCACTCCCGTCATCAGCCAGCCGCAGGCCGCGATCCTCGGCACGTATGCGGTCGTCAAGCGACCTTGGGTCGTCCAGGACGAGATGGGTCAGGACGTGATCGCGATCCGCCCGATCATGAACCTGACGCTGACCTATGACCATCGCCTCGTGGACGGTGCTCTCGCGGGCAGGTTCCTGCACGACCTGCGCGACCGGCTCGAGACCTGGGACGAAGCGGCGTACTAGAGAGAAGGCGGGCGGTGGCCCAGCGAATCGTTCCGATGATCGCCTACGAGGACGCGGCTGCCGCCATCGACTGGCTCACCGAGGCGTTCGGCTTTCGAGAGCGGGAAGGCCAGCGTTACACCGCCGAGGACGGAACGGTCGGGCATGCCGAGCTCGAGCTCGGCGGCGAGGTCGTGATGCTCGCGACGCCGAACCGGGACTACCAGAGTCCCAGAAGGCATCGGGAGAGCTGTGAAGCCGCGAGCCGATGGCTCGACAACCCATGGGTCATCGACGGCGTCTTCGTTCAGGTGGAGGATGTCGATGAGCACCACGCACGAGCGATCGCGGCCGGAGCGAGCGTCATCCGCTCGCCCGAGAACGCCGAACCCGCGGGCATGCGCTTGTACACGGTGGAGGATCTCGAAGGTCACCGTTGGATGTTCGGAGAGCGGCTCGGCCCGCCCGACGGGCAGTAGGCAACAGCGGCGCCCCGACGACGCGACCGGGAGCACATTGCGGCCTGTTGACTCGCGAGGAGAGCGTTCTAAGCAGCTCCGCGGCGCACGTATGCGATTGCCGCGGCGATGTCCTCGACAATCATCTCCCGCTTGCGCTTCTCGATGAAGAAGCTCGGACCGGACTGCACGTACGAGGGAAAGACCTTCATTCCCCGGAACGAGTAGTCGCCGCCGCGGAGCTTGTACGTCGGCCCGGCGGGGACGACACGCGGCTCGCCGTCTCACCGCGCGATGGCGTTGACCCACTTGATCGCGACGTCGCCCATGAGCATCAACGCGCGCGCGAGCGGGAACAGCCCGAGCTCGAGCTCGAGCAGGTGCGAGCACGTCTTCACGGTCTCGGTCGTGACGCCGTAGCCCGTCTTGCCGCACTTCACCGCGGTGGTCAGATAGGCGCCGAGGTCGAGGATGTCCGCAGCCGAGCTCACATCCTCGCCGACGTCGCGAAACGCCAGGACGGTCGTCTCCGCGAAAAGTGCGTCGCGTCCGGCGTAGAACCAGTCCTCGAGTCGAGCCGGAGCCGCCTCCGAGACCATGACGATCGTGATCTGATCGGGATCGAGCTCGACGTCCGGCATGACGTACCGCCCGTGGTCGACGTCCACGCAGGAAACGCCTCGCACTGCACGACGTCGCTCGTTTTCATCGATCCGAAGGTGCCACCCCTACCGCGCCGCCGCCTCCGTGAGAACTCCGCATCCGTATCCGTAGTCGAGTGCGCCCGGCCGATACGCTGGCGCTGTGAGTCGCGGCGCGTACCTGATGAGCCTCGGCCTCGTCCCCTACGGCGAGGCGTTCGAGCTCCAGCGCTCGCTTGCCGGTGCGGTCTCGCAAGGTGCGATCCCGGAAACGGTGATCTTCCTCGAGCACCCGCCGGTGGTCACGATCGGCCGACGTACCGAGACCGACCGGGAGCTTCACATCCCCGAGAACGCGGAGGTCGAGATCGCCGAGACCGACCGGGGCGGAAAGTCCACGTTTCACGGGCCGGGGCAGCTCGTCTGCTACCCGATCCTCGCCCTCGGCAATCACGGGAAGGACGTGAAGCTCTACGTCCGCAACCTGGAGGAGGCCCTGATTCGAACGCTGGCCGCCTTCGAGCTCGACGGACAGCGAATCGAAGGGCTCACGGGAGTCTGGATGCCGCCGGGCGGAGGGCGGGGCCCGCGGAAGATCGCCTCCATCGGCGTGCACGTCTCGCGTTGGGTGACGACGCACGGGTATGCCCTCAACGTCGACCTCGACCCGGCGCCGTTCACGGACTGGATCACAGCGTGCGGGCTCGAGGACGCCGCGTTCACGACGATGGCGCGGGAGCTCGCTCGCCCGATCGCGGTCGAAGACGTGCGCCCCGTGGCAATCGAGGCGATCGCCGACGTCTTCGGGCTCGAGCTCGAGGAGCTCCCGGCCGACGACGGCACCGGTCTCTGGCCGCAATCGATCCACTCCGCGCTGGCTGCTCGGTGATCGTCGGGTAGTGGCGACTTGCCTGGCTGGGCGCACCTGCTCCTCGAGGCGCGACTCGTGCGTTTGGCGAAGGGTTCAGACCCGTGGGGTCTGACCCGTGGTTCAATCCCCCGGGAACTCGTCCGGGCACGGAGCCGGCCTGGACGGCGCGAAGCGTGCGTACGCCTCCTTCGGGTCCAGCGTCTCCGTCTCCACCCCAGCTCCGTGCTCGCGCGCTGCCTCGTTCACGGGGTAGCGTAGGCCCCGGCCTTTCGACCGGGCGCCCACCGCAAGGATGAGACACGGACCGTCACCGGCGCCGACGAATACGTGCTCGGTCCACGGAGGGCAGTGCACGAAGTCCCAGGCCTTGAGCATCCGCTCCTGCCCCTCGATGATCAGCAGGCACTCACCGGAGAGGACCAGGAAGTCCTCCTGTGCCTCCTCCGCGTGGTACATGCAGCTCGGCTCGCCGGGCCGGAGCAGGCCGAGGTTGATCCCGAGCTCACCGAAGGTCGCATTCTCGCCTTCGAATGGCGCGTAGAAGCC